>DASZCJ010000051.1:0-5134 GCA_035943155.1 Xanthobacteraceae bacterium
ACCTCGCGCAGCATGCTGGCACTCGCTTGGACCGCGGTCATTGGGTTCAGTTTTTACGCCGTTCTGGCGACGGTGATCTATGTGGCGCAGCGCTCGTTGATGTATTTCCCGGACACCGCCCGTGTCGTGCCGGCCGAAGCGGGTTTGCCCGAAGCAGAAGAGGTGCCGCTGACCGCCGCGGACGGCGTGCGCGTTGCGGCTTGGCACGTGCCGCCGCGCGACGACAAACCGGTCATCGTCTATTTCCACGGCAATGGCGGAGCGCTGCACTTTCGCGTTGCCCGTTTTCGCAGACTTATCGCCGACGGCGTCGGCTTGGTCGCATTGGAATATCGTGGCTACGGCGGCTCGGCTGGCAGCCCCAGCGAACAAGGGCTGATTGCCGATGCGCAAGCCGCTTATCGTTTCGCGGCGGGGCGCTACCCACCGCAACAGCTTGTGCTGTGGGGTGAATCGCTCGGCTCCGGCGTAGCGATTGCGCTTGCAGCGAAACGCCCAGTGGGCCGGGTAATTCTGGAAGCGCCTTTCACTTCCGCGGTGGCGCTCGGCGCCCGCCATTACTGGTATCTGCCGGTGTCGCTGTTAATGAAGGATCAGTTCCGGTCCGATTTGCGCATCGGCAAGGTCACGGCGCCGGTCATGATCATGCATGGTGTACTCGACCGTGTCGTTCCTTACGCCATGGGTGAAGCGCTGTTCGACCTTGCCAACAAGCCGAAACATTTTGTGCGGTTTCTCGACGGCGGCCACGAGGATCTCGACGACAACGGCGCGCTCGATGCCGTCGCCCGGTTTCTCGCCGGCGATCTGGATTAAAGCGTCATTCTGGATTGACTAACTCGCAACTTATCGGCGCGAGATATGCTAGTCTGAGCGGTCGATGCCATTCGCAGCCCGCCCTCTATCTGGCGCGGATAGGCGTGAATAATTATCGGACTCTTGTAACGATTGGCTCCGATCATGGTCCCTGCCGGATCTGCTCGCGCAACCGTTCTGTTCGCCTTCGTTCTCGCCCTCGCTGCATGCGGCGAGAATAATCGCTACGCCGCGCCGCCGCCGCCGAAGGTCACTGTCGCGTTACCAGTCGAACAGGACGTAACGCGCTATTTCGATGCGACCGGCAATACGGCGGCGGTTAATTCGGTTGATCTCGTCGCCCGAGTTGCAGGCTTTGTGCAAACAATCAACTATAAGGACGGCGACCTTGTGAAGAAGGGTACGTCGCTTTTTACGATCGAACCCGAGCCCTACAAGCTTAAAGTTCAAAGCGGAAAAGCTGCTATCACGAGCGCCGAGGCGACGCTGAAACAAGCCCAGGCCGAATACCAGCGTCAGGCCGATCTTATTACCAGGCAAGTATCAACACAGGCCAATTACGATAAGGCGCTGGCGCAGCGCGACTCCGCGCAAGCGGATCTGCAGACCGCGCAGGCTAACGAAAGGCAAGCCGAGATCGATCTTGGCTATACCGACGTGACCGCGCCATTCGACGGCGTCGTCAGCGCGCGCAAGGTTTCGATCGGTGAATATGTGGGCGGCGGCGCCAGGCCAACCGTACTGGCCACCATCGTGCAGCTCGATCCGATCTGGGTGAATTTCAGCGCCAGTGAACGCGACGTGCTGCAAATTCGGGCTGCTTTGGCAAGCCGCGGCGAAACCACCGCCGTGCTTCTAGGCTTTCCGGTTGAGGTCGCATTACAGACCGAATCGGACTACTCGCACGTTGGCGAGCTCGACTACATCGCGCCGACCGTCAATGCATCGACCGGAACGCTTGCAGCGCGCGCAACTTTGCCGAACGGCAATCGTTTCCTATTGCCTGGCTATTTCGTGCGCGTGCGCATTCCGGGTAAACCGCGGCCCGCTTTACTCGTGCCGGATATTGCGCTCGGCAGCGATCAGGCCGGTCGCTACCTGCTCGTCGTAAACCAGGACAATGTCGTCGAGCAACGCAAGGTCGAGCCCGGCCAGCTCGTCGGCAATCTGCGCGTCATCGACAACGGCCTGACTAAGGATGACCGCGTGGTCGTCGGTGGCATAAAGCGCGCGATCCCGGGCCAGAAGGTGGACGCCGAGCAAGTTTCCGTGGCGGCAGCGAACTAGCGCCTTATCATGTCAAAATTTTTCATCGAGCGTCCGGTCTTAGCCAACGTTCTCGCGATTCTGATGTTTTTGATCGGCGCGGTCGCGCTCTACGGTCTGCCGATTGCACAATATCCCGATGTCGTACCGCCGACCGGCAGGTGACCACGCGTTATCCCGGGGCCAGCGCTCGAACGCTCCTCGACACTGTGGCACTGCCGATCGAACAGCAGGTCAACGGCGTCGAGAACATGATCTATATGCAATCGACCAGCGCCAGCGACGGCAGCTATACGCTCACAGTGACGTTCAAGATCGGCACCGATCTCGATGCCGCGCAGATACTGGTGCAAAACCGAGTTTCGAGCGCGCTTTCGGCGCTGCCGCAGGCAGTGCAAACACAAGGCGTCACGGTGCAGAAACGCTCGACTGCGATTCTGCTCTTCGTCACTTTGATCTCACCGGACAACAGCTACGACAGCCTCTATCTGGCTAATTACGCCACGATCAATCTCAAGGATGAATTGGCGCGACTGCCGGGCGTCGGCAACGTCAATGTGTTCGGCGCCGGCCAATATTCGATGCGCATCTGGCTCGATCCCGACAAACTCAAGGCGCGCAGCCTCAACGCCCAAGATGTCGTACATGCGCTGCAGCAGCAAAGCCGGGATGTCACTGCCGGCCAGGTCGGGACACCGCCGACGCCGCCCGGCGTCGACTTTCAATATACCATCGACCTGCAAGGCCGGCTTTCCGACGTCGCAGAATTTGAAAAAGTAATCGTCAAAACCGGCGACAATGGTGAAATCACGCAGGTACGCGATATCGGCCGGGTAGAGATCGGCGCGCAAACTTACGGTCAGTATTTCTCCCTCGACGGCAGGCAGGCCGCCGGTATCGCGATCTATCAGACGCCGGGGGCCAATGCGCTCGAAGTAGAACACGCGGTCAAGGCCAAAATGACGGAGCTGGCGCGCGCTTTTCCGCGTGGTCTGACCTATGCGGTGCCGTTCGACACCACGGTGTTCGTCAATGCTTCGATTCACGAGGTTTATAAAACGCTGATCGAAGCCGCCGTCCTGGTGTTGATTGTTATTCTGGTTTTTCTTCAGGATTGGCGGGCTATGCTGGTGCCCGCGACAACCGTCCCGGTGACCATCATCGGCGCGTTTGCGGCGATGTGGGCGCTCGGCTTTACCGTCAATTTCTCGACGCTGTTTGCGATCGTGTTGTCGATCGGCATTGTGGTCGACGACGCCATCATCGTCGTCGAGGGCGCCGCTCACAATATTGAAAAAGGCATGAGCGGGCATGACGCGGCCATCCGCGCCATGAACGAACTGTTGGGCCCCATCATCGGCATCACGCTTGTGCTGATGTCGGTGTTTTTGCCGGCGGCATTCTTGCCCGGCTTGACCGGACGCATGTATGCGCAATTTGCGCTCGTGATAACGGCAACGGCGCTGCTCAGCGCGATTAACGCGGTGACACTCAAGCCGTCGCAAAGCGCACTTTGGCTGCGTGCGCCGGTACCGCCGGAACGGCGGAACCTGTTCTATCGTGGGTTCAACGCGCTCTATGACCGCTTCGAACGCAGCTATGCCGCCCTGATCGGCCGCATGGTGTCGCATGCCGGGCCGATTACGGTCGTCGCTTTCGTTATCATTGCAGCCGCGTTATGGGGACTGTCGCGCGTGCCGACCGGTTTTCTGCCGATCGAGGACCAAGGTTACGTGATCGCCGCCATCCAGCTTCCCGATGGCGCCGCGCTCGACCGCACGCAACAAGCGCTCGACCAAGTCTCCACGATAGCCCGCCGCGATCCAAGCGTCGATCAGGTTCTAACAATTGCCGGTGTCTCGGCGCTCGACAACAACGCGACTCTCGCTAACGCCGGCGTCGCCTATCTGGTGCTCAAGGATTGGAGCGTGCGTGATGATCTGCGCACGGTTTTTCCGCGTTTGTCGCAGGCGCTCAACGCCATCGATGCAAACGTGATCGTGCTGCCGCCACCGCCCATTCAGGGTATTGGCAATGCAGGCGGCTTCACCATGCAGGTGGAATTGCGCGACGGCGGCACCGATTTCGCCAAGCTGCAAAGCATTACCGATACCATCGTTGCCAACGCTGGCTCGCAGAGTGCACTGCAACGGGTTTCAACTCCGTTCCGCGCGATCGCGCCGCAACTGCGGATCGAAGTCGATCGTGTCAAGGCGGAGACGCTGCGCGTCCCCGTCGATCAGGTGTTTTCGACGCTGGCGATTTATTTTGGGTCGAGCTATCTGGCACAATTCAACAAGTTCGGTCGTGTGTTTCAGGTCTATGCTCAGGCGGATGCGCAATTTCGCCTGCGGCCGCGCGACATTGAGAATCTCACGGTTCGCAACCAGCAAGGCGAAATGATCCCGCTAGGAACGCTGCTCAATATCGAGCCGATCGTCGGCGCTCCACTGATCAGCCTTTATAACCTCTACCCCTCCGCGAGCGTGATTGGGTTGCCAGCAACCGGTTTCAGTTCGGGCGATGCCATCCGTCTGATGGAACAAAATGCGGCGCAGACGCTGCCGCGCGGGACCGGGACGGAATGGACCGCGATGTCATATCAGGAGAAAATCGTCGGCAATCAAATGTATTTTGTCTTCGCCATGGCGCTGCTTCTGGTCTATCTCGTGCTCGCCGGTCAATACGAAAGCTGGTATGCGCCCTTGTCGGTCATCTTCTCGATGCCGCTCGCCTTGGCCGGTCCGGTTTTGGTTCTGGGAATACTGCGGATCGACAATAATCTTTATACACAGATCGGCGGCATCCTTTTGATCGCGCTGTCCGCCAAGAACGCGATCTTGATCGTTGAGGTTGCGCGCGAGCATCGCGTGCGCGACGGCAGATCGATCCTCGAAGCGGCAGTGGACGCCGCGCGGGCGCGTTTTCGGCCGATCCTGATGACGTCTTTCTCCTTCATCCTCGGGGTCCTACCTTTGGTGATTGCGAGTGGCGCCGGCGCCAGCGCGCGTAAATCGATCGGTATTACCGTCTTCAGCGGCATGCTCGCCTC
>DASZCJ010000052.1:0-2557 GCA_035943155.1 Xanthobacteraceae bacterium
CGCGTGCCGTAGGACGCCCAGTCTTCCAGGTTTCGCGTGCGGATACCGACATAGCCGAGCGCATTGAGATTCATGATCGCTCTCCTTGGTCGCTGTCTCCTCCGCGCCATATAACGCGTCAGGCGGCGGCGACGTAGGCCCTCGGCTGAACTTTTCCCTTGATCTGGGTGCGATGCATCACCCGGCGCGCTTTGTTATCGAACGGGTCGCGGCGATGCATGGTCGAGCAATTGTCCCAGACCACAAGATCGCCGACACGCCAGCGGTGCTCATAAGCAAACTCCGGCGAATCGATAAATTTCCAGAGCTCATCGAGCAGCGCCTCCGATTGGGCCGGCGTCAAACCCTCGATGTAGGAATTGCGGCGGCGGCCGAGATAAAGCGCCGGCTTGCCGGTATTGGGATGCACGCACACGGCCGGATGCCAAGCGCCCGGCGCCTTGTGCGGATCGTCGGTCGGCGTCACGCCTTGGCGCACATAGCCGCCGCTGTTGAAGGTTCCGTCGTGTTTGATGCGGCGCGTTCCGAGCTTCGCCTTCAACGACGCCGGCAAGGCTTGCCACACCGCTTGCATGCCGCAGAAATAGGTGTTGCCGCCGGACGGCGGAATCTCCAGCGCATAGAGCATCGACGCATCGGGCGGCACGTCGAGATAGCTCATGTCGGTGTGCCACACCGCTTCGCCGGCGCCGAGCGCGCCGATTGGCTCGCCTTTCGGATCGAGCACGTTGGACACGACATAGATGTCCGGATATCCGGGCGGGCTCTGCCGGCCGCGTTCCTGATTGGGCGGCGGATCGAGTTCGCCGAAGCGCCGGCTGAAATCGAGGAGCTCGTCGTCGCTGAGCTTTTGGCCGCGGAACAGCAACACCGAATGGCGGTGCCAGGCGCCTTCGATTTGCGCAAACTCCGCCGCGCTCAAGCGGGTGAGATCGACATTTCCTATTTCCACTCCAACCGCTGGCGTGAGTGGCGTTAGCGTCATTGGCATGCAACAAATCTCCGACAGATAGGGTTATGCAAGCGCGCTATCATACGCAAAACTCAATTGTCTTCCCAGTGGCGCTGGACCTTACCGAAGCCCGCCATTAATTTTCCCCCGCTCCTTACGGGCAATACCAAAACGGGAGAGCGGGGGCACGATGCGACGGCGTGATGTTCTGACCTGGGGAGTAGCCGCATTGGCGGCGCATGGATTGCCGCTCGCTACTGCGCGCGCCGCATCGACCTATCCGCAGCGCCCGGTCCGGCTGATCATCCCGTTTCCGCCGGGCGGCGGCTTTGACGCGATCGGCCGTCCCTGGGCGGACCGCATCAAGCCGCTTCTCGGCACGATCGTGGTCGAAAACCAGGGCGGCGGCGGCAGTTCGCTCGGCGCCGCTTCGGTCGCGCATGCAAGTCCCGACGGCTACACGCTCCTGCTTGGCGGCTCGAGCACCCATGTCACCGAAGCGATTCTGAAAACGCGGCCGCTCTACGATCCGCTCAAAGACCTCGATCCGATATCCAATATCGCAGTCTCGCCGTTTGCACTGGCCGTGCATCCTTCTATTCCGGCCGCCACGCTGTCGGAGTTCGTGGATTACACCAAAGCCAATCGCGGCAAACTCTCCTATGGCCATGCTGGCGTCGGCTCGCTCAATCATCTCACCGGCGAATTGTTCAAGTCGCTCGCCGGCCTCCCCGATCTATTGCAAGTGCCGTATCGCGGCTCGGGCCCGGCAATTGCCGACGCCATTGCCGGCCATGTTTCCATGGTGGTGCCGGCCATGACCGGGCAAATGATCGAATTTCATCGTGCCGGCAGGTTGCGGATTCTGGCGGTGACCGGTCCAAAGCGCTTGAGCGCAGCGAGCGATCTGCCGGCGGCAGCGGAAACACTGCCGGCGATGATCTCGCAGCAGTCGATCGGATTATTCGCTCCGGCCGGCACTGCAACAGTGATCATCAAGCAGATCGCCGCCGCAAACCACGCGCTCCTCGCGCAGTCCGATTACCAGAAGATGCTGGTCGAGACAGGATTTGAACCTGACGCCGATTCGTCGCCGGAGATATTCCGGCAACGCATCGAGACGGAGATCGCGATGTGGACGCCGATCGTGCAGGAGCTCGGAATTAGAATCGACTAAGCAGCCTAACAACCTGTGATTGCTTTCCTTCCAGGCTTGTGCCGCCGTTTGGGCGTGCAAAGCAAAATGCCATCTCCGCGCTAAACCTCACGAAATTAATGTTGATTCCAGGCCCCGTATTCCGGCGATACGCTTTGTGATTGTTGGGGAGACGGCTATGCGACGGATTATTATTATTGCGGCCGCGGCGTTGATCGCGGTTGTCTCACTTTCACCAACAAATCTGAACGCCGGGGTGAAAAGAGTAATACCCCCACCCGCGGCGCCGGCAGGACACGTCGGTGCGGCTCCGTGGATCGCAATGGCTTGTCCCTGTTAATCCGGACAGGACGCATCGAGCTCATCGAATATCGACACGATATCCTGACCGTCCTTGGAATTTGGATCGACCTCCTTAGTGGTCTCGACAAATGCGAGGTATTCGGGGC
>DASZCJ010000053.1:0-4672 GCA_035943155.1 Xanthobacteraceae bacterium
GGCAAGCAACGAACCGATGAAGCCGCTCTCTCCGCGAGACTCCAGCGGCTCAATGAAGGACTGGGCCAAGCGCGTCATCAAGCGCGCGATGCCGCAGGCGGCCCTTCGGACAGCCCGGATAGTGAGCAGGCAGCGACTGCAGCAGGCTACGCCAAGGGCTTTCGGCTCTCGAGCGAACTCGTTGCAGGCGTTTTGGTCGGTGCCGGCCTCGGCTGGCTGATCGACCGCTGGCTCGGCGTCTCGCCCTGGGGGCTGATCGTATTTCTCTTGCTCGGCTTCGCCGCGGGCGTGTTCAATGTCATGCGCTCCGCGGGCCTCCTCGTCGGCACCGCGCTCGATGAAGGCAGCCGGCAAGGTCCGGACAGGTAAGGCCGCGCAGCGCAAGCTGCCAACGCAAACGGCGATTGGACCATGCAGGTCAATCCGATCCATCAGTTCGAGATCACGGATTTGTGGCCGCTTATCAAGCTGGGCGGCCATCAGATCAGCTTTACCAATTCCGCCCTGTTCATGTTCATCATCGTCGCTTCGGTTTCAGCGCTCCTGATCGGCGCCACTTCGCGACGGGCAGTGGTGCCGGGGCGGCTGCAATCCATCGCGGAGATGTCCTACGAGTTTGTGGCCGACACGGTGCGCAGTTCGGCCGGAACCGAGGGGATGAGATTTTTTCCGTTCGTATTCACGCTCTTCATGTTCGTCTTGTTCGCTAATTTGATCGGGCTCATCCCTTACTCATTCACCGTCACCAGCCAGGTGGTCATCACCGCGACACTGGCGCTGCTCGTATTCTTCATCGTCGTCGGCTACGGGTTCTGGCGGAATGGCCTGCATTTTCTGAATCTATTCGTGCCGAAAGGCGTGCCCAAACTGATTCTTCCGGCCATCGTCCTCATCGAGGTGCTGTCGTTTCTGTCGCGGCCGGTTTCACACAGCGTCCGATTGTTCGCCAACATGCTTGCCGGCCACATCACGCTCCAGGTCTTTGCCGGCTTTATCATCATGATGGCCAGCGGCGGCATACTCGGCTGGTTCGGTGCCACGCTGCCTTTCATCATGGTGGTGCTGTTGACCGCGCTAGAACTTTTGGTGGCGTTCTTGCAGGCTTATGTGTTCGCCATTCTCACTTGCATCTATCTCAACGATGCGATTCACCCGGGCCACTAACGGCCGATTATTGCAACCTTAAAACAAGGAGTCTTCTCATGGATCCGACCGCCGCGAAATATATTGGAGCCGGCATTGCCTGCATCGGCATGGGCGGCGCTGGCGTCGGCGTTGGCATTATTTTCGGCAATTATCTGGCGGCGGCGTTGCGCAACCCCTCGGCCGCGCAAGGCCAGTTCGGCAACCTGATTTTCGGCTTCGCCATTACCGAGGCGCTCGGCATCTTTTCACTGCTGATCGCATTACTCTTGCTGTTCGGGCTGTAAGCCCGTCGCATTGGTAGACCGAGCTGCCAGGATTCCGAGGTAGGAACTATGGCCGAAACGACTGCGCATAGCGAAACTCCCGCGGGACATACTGCTTTCCCGCCGTTCCAATCGGAACACTTCCCGTCCCAGCTCGTCTGGTTGGCGGTCAGTTTCGTTTTGCTCTACGTGCTGATGTCGCGAATTGCGCTGCCCCGGATCGGCGCGATCCTGGCCGCGCGCAGCCGAGCCGTGAGCGACGATCTTGCCGCGGCGGAGCGGTTGAAAGAGCAGTCGAACGCCGCCCAGCTGGCTTATGAGAAGGCGCTCGCGGATGCGCGCGCGCGCGCACAGGCCACCGCTAATGCCACGCGTGAGCAGCAGGCGCGCGAAGCCGAGACCTTGCACAAGCGGCTTGAGGCGGAATTGCACCATCGGGTCGCTGTCGCAGAACAATCCATAGCGAAGAGTCGCAGCGCCGCGATGAGTAACGTCAGGGCGATCGCCGCCGACACCGCCGCGGTAATCGTTGAGCGTTTGATCGGCCAACGGCCGCGCGAGGACGAGATCGCCGCCGCGCTCGGCGATGCCGGTAAAAGCTGAAAGGACGGCGATGCTCGAAACCGAAAATTGGGTGGCAATCGCCTTTCTCTGCTTCCTTGGGCTGCTCGCCTATCTCGGCGCCCATCGTAAGATGATCGACGCGATCGATCGCCGCCAGGCCCGCATCAAATCCGAGCTCGAACAAGCACGCCGTCTGCGCGAAGAGGCGCAGGCACTGCTCGGCGAATTCCAACGCAAGGCGCGCGAGGCTGAAAACGAAGCGCAAGCCATCATGGCCGGAGCCAAGGCCGAAGCCGAGCGACTGACCGCCGAAGCAAAATCAAGAGCCGAAGATTTTGTCGCCCGGCGCACCAAGATGGCCGAAACCAAGATCGCCCAGGCCGAAACTCAAGCGGTTGCCGATGTACGCTCGGCGGCAGCCGAAGCCGCCGTCACCGCCGCGGAGAAAATTCTCGCCACCAGCGCCAAGGGAAAAATCGCGGAAGATTTGCTGGCGCGCGGCATTGCCGAGATCAAACAGAAATTCAACTGATCTGACACGGACCTGAACCACCCAGGGCGCGCGGCTTATCCCGTGGGCGCGTTGGGATTTGGTTTCGCGCTCGGTTTAGGCTTTTTGGCAGGTGGCGGCTTCTTGGTCTGATCCTGCGCGGCGGCGCCGAGCGGGTCGAAGCCGATATAGACCATATATGGATCGGACGAGCCGGTCGGCGGCAGCGGGAAAGTCAACCCTTCCTCAATGTGAGTAAAATCGGCATTGCCGGCACCGGCGCCGATCGGCACCGGAATACGGATCAGCTTGGTGACAACGGTCTTCGGCGCGGTGAGCGGTGCGCTGACAACCGCGATGCGCAGCGGCACATCCACCTCACCCGGTCCGCCGGCCGGTCCAACGATGACGCGCCCCTGCACGCCCAGGCGCATCACCATTTGGCCGTTGACGACAGCGCAGTCGCGCGCCGCCCGCACGAAGGTACCCTGATATTTGAGGGACATCGCTTCATTGCTGCCGTCGGGCGGCGGCGGCGGGATTGTTAGGGTCGATGCGCCCTGGCGGATATCGAGAAATGGACATTGGACATCCGGGTTGGCATTGGCGACCGACTGCGGTTCTTTCTGGGTCGCACTGGAAAAGAAGTTTGCGATCTTGTCTTTTAGGGACGGCGGGCTCGCCTGCGGCGCCGCTGGCAGCGTTGCCGAAGGAACCGATGCGGTCGTGGTCGGCCCGCCCAGTCCGCCACCGCTGCATCCAGCGGCCAGCAATACGGACGCAAGCAGCGCCGCGCGCGCTAACCGATCGCGCCAGAGTGCTTCACGAAATACGCGCAAGGTTCCCCGCCTCATCGCAATTCGCGATACCAGGTTGTATAGCAAATCAAGAGTAGCTTGCCCAATCGGAGCCCGCCCAAACCGTCGCTCGGCTTGGTTAGCGAACGATCGGGCTTTGCGTTAATCGGAACCGCCATTGAGGCGACCGTAGAGCAGGTGGTCCTGCCAGACACCGTTGATGCACAGATACTCGCGTGCATAGCCCTCTCGCACGAATCCGGTCTTCTCCAGAAGCTTGATCGACCCGGTATTGCTCGGGATGCAGGCAGCTTCGAGGCGGTGCAGCCGCAGGCTATTGAAAGCGAAGGGAACCAGGGCGCGGACCGCCGCCGTCATGTGGCCCTGGCGCACGAACGGCAAGCCGGTCCAATAACCTAGACTGCCCGCCTGGGCGACACCGCGGCGGATATTGGCAAGCGTCAAACCGCCGACCAAGGCGCCGTCGGAGCATCGCGCGACGACAAAGGCATAGCCCGTATCGGTGCGCAAATCCTCGGCGTAGCGCTTGATACGCCGGCGGAACGCCGCGCGGGTCAGATCGTCGACCGGCCAAATAGGCTCCCACGGCGTGAGAAACGCGCGGCTCGCCTCCCGCAGCGCCGCCCATTCCTCGAAGTCGGTCATCTGCGGCGTCCGCAATACCACCCCATCGCCCTCGATGATCGGCAAGGGTTCGGAGAAATTGATGGTGCGGAAGAACGCCATGTGCAGAACGCCATGTGCCGGTTCGCTGGAATTTGTCACGCCGCTCGGCGGGTCAAAGTCTCGGCAATCGCCGCCGCGCTTTCAAGTCCGGAACCAAGCCCAAGAACTGCGGTGGCGAGCTTGCCGCGCGAAATCAGCGCGCGGCCGGCGGCGCGCGCGCTTTCAACGGTTACGGCGTCGACCCGCGCCACCAATTCGTCGAGCGGTATTGGCCGGCCGCGGGTGATCATCTGGCGGGCCAGCTGTTCGATGCGCGTGCCCGAGCTTTCCAGCGCCATTAAGAGCCCGGCTTTCATCTGTGCTTTGGCGCGCGCCACTTCCGGTTCGGAAATGGTCTCGGCGGTGCTGGCAATCTCGTCGACGATCAGCCGCATCAGTTCCGAAGTATCCGCCGCGTCGGTGCCAGCATACAGACCGAACATGCCGATGTCCGAATAAGGCACATGAAAGCTGTAAATCGAATAGCATAGACCGCGCCGCTCGCGTGCTTCCTGGAACAGCCGCGAGGACATGCCGCCGCCGAGAATATTGGTGAATACCTGCAGGCTATAGAGCGCAGGGTCGACGATCGATAGACCCGGCAGCGCGAGCGCAATGTGGACTTGCTCGAGTTCGCGCTTCTCGACATGGGTGCCGCCGCCGAAACTCGCCGGCTCGGGCAGCGG
>DASZCJ010000054.1:0-8930 GCA_035943155.1 Xanthobacteraceae bacterium
GCCGGTCGCTCGCCCTTGAGAATGCGATCAATGTAGGACGCAGCCTGCCTGAACTGGTCCGTGCCATCCGCGCCGTAGGAAATCAGGCCACCAGCGACTACGTCCGACCGATAGCCGTACATCGCTGGCAGCTTGTGCCGCTCGGCAAGCGCGAGCGACACCGGCCACGGCCCGTTCGATATCGCCGTCCAAGCCGATCGGGTTCACCTCAACGCCAAGTGTCTGCGCCGCAGCCTGGATCGTGGCAAATTCAGCCGGGCCGGTTGGGACGTGGGTGTTACGTACGACGCCCAAATGCGTGATCTGGGGCGTGACCTGCTTGAGAAGCTCCACCCACTTCCCGCTGAAACTATACTCGGCCAGCATGAAGCCCGTGGTATTGCCGCCTGGCCGCGATAGCGAATCGACGAAGCCCGCGCCAACCGGGTCGGCCACAACCGCGAACACAATCGGCACGGTGCGGGTGGCCCGTTGCAGCTCGGCGACGCTCAGGCTGCCACTGGCCAGAATCACATCCGGTGACAGCGCAACCAATTCCGACGCATATTCCCGCGTCAGCACAGCATCGTCCGGGCTCCACCGGACATCGATCTGGACATCGCGGCCCCGGCTCAAGCCCACTTGTTGCAAGCCTTTTTGCAACGCGGCGAGGCGAGCCGCGGCGCGGCTCATCAGCACGCCGATCCGCCGCACGCGCTCGGGCTGTTGCGCACGGGCGGCGAGCGGCCACGCGGTTGCTGCACTTCCGATAAGCAAAATAAATTCCCGTCGCCTCACTGGCCGAACTCCAAGCCGATGGCTAATCCTACCACATCAGACCAAAGCTGTTGTGCGTCACAGCAATATGCCACGCTGGACTTCTGACTTGGTTCATCCCCGTCGATTTTGCGTTGTGTGTCCGATGTCCGTTTTGGGAGCAACATCGGAGACGGCGGAGACGTTGCCGGCAGGTTATGGCGCGTTAATGAATCCGCGCCCTATCTAAAATATTTTTCGACGATGCGCCGGTAGATCGCAGTCAGCGTCAGCAAGTCGGGCACTGGCGTGCATTCGTCAACTTGATGCATGGTTAGCCCGACCAGACCGAATTCCAGCACCGGGCAATAATTTTTGATGAACCGCGCGTCGGACGTGCCGCCGCTCGTTGACAGCTTTGGGCGCCGGCCGGTGACTTCGGTAATGGCCGTCGTGGCGAGTTCGGTGAACGGACCGGGCTTGGTGACGAAGACCTCGGCGTTCGACGGCTGCCATTCGAAGGCATAACGCACGCGGTCCGCCGCGGCGGACTTGGCGCGGCGTTCGATCAATGTCTTAAGCGCAGTCTGGCTGTGATGGTCGTTGTAGCGGATGTTAAAGCGCGCCCGCGCTTCGCCGGGAATGAGATTGACCGTCGTGTTGCCGACGTCGATCGAGGTGAATTCAAGATGCGACGGCGCAAAATGCTCACTGCCCTCGTCGAGCGGCGCCTGCAGCGCGGCGATCAAGGTCACGAGCCCGCGGATCGGATTGTCGGCACGCTCGGGATAGGCGACATGACCTTGCCGGCCCGCGACAATCAGCGTGCCGTTGAGCGAACCGCGCCGCCCGGCCTTGATCGTGTCGCCGACGACGTCGACATTGCTCGGCTCGCCGAGAATGCAATGGTCGAAGCTTTCGCCGCGCTCGGCCGCCCATTTCAGCAGCTTGACCGTGCCGTTGACCGCAACGCTTTCCTCATCGCCGGTGATCAGAAGCGAGATCGAGCCCTTCGGCTTGCCGCCGTTCGCGGCCAAGTAATCGAGCGCCGCTGCGATGAAACAGGCAATGCCGCCTTTCATGTCGACCGCGCCGCGGCCGTACAGCCGGTCCTTGGCAATCTCGCCGGCGAACGGCGGATGCGACCAGGTACTTTCGTTGCCTGGCGGAACGACATCGGTGTGCCCGGCGAACAACAGATTGGGTCGTGCGGTGCCGATGCGAGCAAAGAGATTGTCAATGGGCGCGGTGCCGGGCTCGGCAAAGACCGCCCGATGAACCTCGAAGCCCGCTCGTCCCAGTAGGTCCTGCAGATAGCCGAGCGCCCCGGCTTCTTCCGGCGTCACCGAGCGGCAGCGGATGAGATCGCGAGCGATGGTGACGGGATCGGCGGGCATGACCATTTAACGAGACGCAAGCGGGTCCGGTCCATATTGGTTCGGACCGATGGTGCCGCGGCGCAGGCCGAGTTCGACCACCAGCGCCAGGCCCAATACGGTAAATGGCACCGCGATCAAAAGGGAGAACACACTTGGTTGCTCTTTGGTGCCAGTCAAGTCCAGCACGGTGAGCAAGTCGAGCATGGCCCCGCCGCCGAAAAAAACGATAAGGATCCAAAGCGGCAGATTGCGGTCGTGGGCGCGCTTCACCGCAATCGCAAACTCGGGATAGGTGAAGGCGAGATCGACGATGGCGCTGAGCCGATCGCCCTGGACCGTTTCCGCGATGAGATGGCCGAAGATTTCAGCCACCGTAACGGCCGCCATCGCAATCCAGAATGTCTGGCGGGCGATGCGGCCTTCGAAGCTGTTGAGAAGATAGACCCAGTCCATCGCGCCTGACCACCAATCTTTGCGGTTTCGCTCAATCGCGAAGCAGTTCGTTGATGCTGGTCTTGGCGCGCGTCTTTTCATCGACGCGCTTGACGATCACCGCGCAATAAAGATTGGGGGTGGCTTCACCGCTTTGGCCCGGCTTGCCAGCCATCGTGCCGGGGACCAGCACGGAATAAGCCGGCACTTCGCCCTGCAGCGTCTTGCCTGATTCCCGATCGACGATCTTGGTCGAGGCGCCAATGAACACGCCCATCGACAGCACCGAGCCTTCGCGCACGATCACGCCCTCGGCGACTTCGGAGCGCGCGCCGATGAAGCAATTGTCCTCGATGATCACCGGGCCGGCCTGGACCGGTTCAAGCACGCCGCCAATGCCGGCGCCGCCCGAGATGTGGCAATTCTTGCCGATCTGGGCGCACGAACCGACGGTCGCCCAGGTATCGATCATGGTGCCTTGATCGACATAGGCCCCGAGATTGACGAATGACGGCATCAAGACGACGCCGGGCGCGATATAGGCGGAGCGCCGCACCACGCAACCGGGCACGGCGCGAAAACCGGTGGCGCGAAACCGGCTTTCATCCCAATGATCGAATTTCGATGGGACCTTGTCCCACCAGACCGCGTGACCCGGTCCACCCGCAATTTCGCGCATATCGTTAAGACGAAACGACAACAGCACCGCCTTTTTGAGCCACTGGTTGACCCGCCAGGTGCCGTCGCTTGCCCGTTCGGCAACGCGGGCCGCGCCGCGGTCCAACAGATCGAGCGCCTGCTCGACCGCTTCGCGCACAAACCCTTTCGTGGCGGGGCCTAATTCATCGCGCCGATCGAAGGCAGAATCGATTGTTTGGGCAAGTTCGGCTGAGGACGCTGAGGGCATTGAGGCAGACCCGTGCTGGCGGTTTGTCAGGGCGTTCTGGCGCGATGTCAAGCAACCGCAAGCGCCGCCGTCCGTTAACCGAAAAGCGCAGCCGATCGGCAGCGCGGCCGGGTTGGACCTATTCTTGCTTGGTCGGTGGCTGATGGCGCAACCAATGGATATACCGAAGGGCTTGCAATGATCACAATGGGAATAGGCCTCGTTGCCGGCGTTTTTTACTGGCTGGCCTCGTACAAACTGGCGTTCTGGATTCTGATTTACGCGATCATTTATGGCGGCCTGGGCATCCTGCGCGGCGATAATCACGCCCGGCCGATCTATCGCGGCGATTCCGAAGTCACGGTCGCGGTGCTCCTGCCGGTGGCTTGGCACATCGGCAGGCTTGCCGGCTATCTTTAAAGCATGATCCCGAAAAGTGGAATCCGGTTTTTGGAAAAGATCATGCTCAAACATTGAGCTAAAGCTAAACGGCGATTCAACCTAAAACCATTTCGCTTTAGCTTCACTCGCCCGTAACGCCGCGCAAAAACGCCGTGAGATCGTCGGTGACGTGATCGACATGCGCGGAGTCGCGGCCGGCAAGTTCCCACTCTTCGCGCAGTACCGCACGGGTACCTTCGGGCACGACCAGCACCGTGATCATGCCGAGCGCGTGCGGCACTTCCAGATTGCGCGCGAGATCCTCGAAAATCGCCGCGCGGCGCGCGTTCACCTGGTGGCGCGCAAGGAATCGCTCGTAAACGACTGGGCGCGGCTTCGGCTCGAGCTCGGCAGCCTGGATGTCGAAGATGGCGTCGAAGTGCTGCTCGATCCCAAGCCGCCGCATCACCGCATCGGCGTGGCGGCGGGTTCCGTTGGTAAGAATGAATTTGCGGCCGGGCAGGGCGGCAATGGCGGCACCGAGCGACGGATTGGGCGTCAACGGCGAATGATCGATCTGATGCACGATTTCGAGGAATTGGTCGGGTTCGAGACGGTGCTCCTCCATCAAGCCGCGCAGTGTCGTTCCGTAACGCCGATAATAATCCTTCTGTAGCCGGAACGCTTCCTCGTGCGTGACTTTGAGAAAGTCGACGATGTAATCGCGGATGCGAACGTCGACCTGTTGCCACAGATTGAGGTGATGGGGGTAAAGCGTGTTGTCGAGATCGAAAATCCAACTCTCGACGTTTTTGAACGGCTCGAGCTTTTTGGCAGCCGGCGCGGCGCGGCGGCTCACGCCGGATGACGCGCGGGCGGACTCTTTGTTGCCATTTTTATCGACGAGGAAGTTTGGCCCTTGCCGAATCATTGAAACAATCGAATTCAAAAGAGAATGATGCCGCACCGTAGGCGAGCGATGCGACGTGCTTTGCGCAAATCTATGCCATTCGTCTGGGCATTGCTAATCGGCACGCTGGCCGGGGGATTCGTCGCCGCTTTGGCGGTATTTGCCGCACATAATTGAATTTGCGCGCTTGAATATTTCGGCCGATCAGCTTGCCTCGCGCCAAGCAGTCGCCGGCAGCAGTCCTTTTAGCGCTTCATCGTGCAGTTTTACGGGGTCGCGTTCGCCGTCCATGGCCAGCCGCAACACCGACCGCGCCAGTTCGTCGGGCTTTACCGTTCTATTGCCGATCGCCTTGAGGGTGAGCCAAGCTTCGTCAAAAGCGGCCTCCAAAAGCACCAGCGTCTGAGGATCGAAGGAGCTGTTGTGGAAGCCGCGCATTGCTCCACCCTCGACTTTGTACCGAAGATTTGTGTGATTAGCGGAAGCTTCGGCGCAAACTTTGCCAAGTTTGTGACGGCCGGGCACGATGACATAGCTCGGCGATTCGGATCAACAGTAATTGATCGCACGGCGCAAGTCGTTGTCACGCATACGAGAGACGAGATTTATTCAACCAAATGGAGGGTTTTGTTATCGCCACAACATCATGGCAGGCCGGCGATTTTATGCGCTCAATCGCGGCAGCAGCCGCATGGCAGATCATGGATGGCTGACTCGATCGTACATCGTTGGTGGCGCCGCGTTATCGCCAAATCTGAAATGCGATGAGAGCCGCCAGCATAATGATAACGCCGATTGCTTGAACGGGCGTGATGACTTCGGCCAACACAACAGCGCTGAGGACGGTCGCGGTCAACGGCTCGAGATGCATGATGACGGCGGTGCGGAATGCTCCGATCCGCACCGTCGAGAGAAATACAAATAAGATTGCCGCCGTGGTTGCGAGACTAAGCGCGACGAGACACGTCCAGCTCAACGCCGATTGCGGCATATTCCAAGCATGTTCGGCGAATGCGGCGGCGATGAATATGGCGGTCGAGGACAACATCGAATACCAGGTCGTCAGCCGCGCATCGGCGCCGAGCAAATAGGCGCGGGTGACCAGTAGCACGGCGGTGCGGCAACAAGCAGCGCCGATCGCGTAAGCGACGCCCGCCAGCGCCAATCCTGCAGGATGCGCATCGATCAACAATGCGAGACCGCAGAATGCAACCGCGGCGCAAAAGATTCCCCTCCAGCGCAGCGGCTCGAGGCCTACAAATGCCGCCGCGAGCCCGGTCAGAAGCGGATAGGTGAAATAAGATAGGATCGCCGTCGGCACGTCGATCGTTTCAATTGCCTTGAACAGGAAGAAAATCAGTCCCGCAAAAAATAATCCCGACGACCATTGAGACGATCCGCACTCCTGGACTGACCGACGGCCGGCCGCCGAACCGAAACCAGGTCGCGACGAAGGCGAGGCCGACCAGACTGCGAAACGACAGCATCGACACGACGTCGACCCCGCCGGTCAACACGACCTTCGCCAGCACGTCGGAGACGCCAAGCGCCGTGCCTGCAACGACACCAGGGGCGAGGCGGTGCATGCGATCGCGAAGCGTGGATGAATTCATGCGTCGCCAAGTATTGCGTCGCCAAGTATTGCGTCGCCAAATATTGCGCCGCCAGCTGTTACAGGATCACTGGCAGGGGATTATCGGCGAAACAGCGTGCCGGCGCCGAGTTCGGTAAACAATTCGAGCAGCACGGCATGCGGAACCTTGCCGTCCAGGATGACCACGGCTTCGACGCCGCGCTCGAGAGCATCGATGCAGGTCTCGACCTTGGGAATCATCCCGCCGGAAATCGTACCGTCGGCAATCAACCTGCGCGCTTCATCCGCCGTGAGCTCTTTGATCAATTTTTTCGACTTGTCGAACACGCCGGCAACGTCGGTGAGCAGTAAAAGACGTTTAGCTTTCAGCGCGCCGGCAACCGCGCCGGCAAAGGTATCGGCATTGACATTGTAAGTCCCGCCATTGGATCCCGCTGCAACCGGGGCCAGAACCGGGATGAGATTGCGCCCGAGAACCTGATCGAGGACCGTGGTGTCGACCTTCTCGGGCTCGCCGACGAAACCGAGATCGACGATCTTCTCAATCGCGGAATCGGGATCGATCACAGTGCGGGTGAGCTTGCGCGCCACGACCATATTGCCGTCTTTGCCGCACAGGCCGATCGCCTTGCCGCCCGCTTCGTTGATGTAGCCGACCATTTGTTTGTTGATGGACCCGGCAAGAACCATTTCGACGATTTCGAGCGTTGGCTCGTCGGTGACGCGCAGTCCGGCGGCGTATTGCGATTTGACGCCGACTCTTCTCAGCATGGCCTCGATCTGCGGTCCGCCGCCATGCACCACCACTGGATTGATTGCTGTCTGTTCCAACAGCACGATGTCGCGGGCGAACTGGCGCGCCGAGTCCTCCTGGCCCATGGCATGACCGCCGTATTTCACCACCACGATCGCCTCGTCGTAGCGCTGCATATAGGGCAAGGCTTCCGCGAGGATCTGAGCCTGCTGAAACGGCGTCACGTCCATCGGGAACTCCTCTTTCGCCCAAAGCGACCAGGTGTGGCTATCCAGGTGTGGCTATTTAGCCGCGCCAGACATCGGCGAGGAAGGGCCAATCGGTCAAGAAGTCACAGGAACGTCAAGGCCCTGCGCCGCACCCGCTATGTTAGTTGTTGCGGGGCGAATCCGCCAAAGAAGTATGCGCCAAGCCTAAAGCGGCGCGTTCAGCTAAAAGTCGCGCAATCGCGGCGCGGAGCGGCTCAATGCCTTGGCCGCTGCGCGCTGACGTGGCGATGAGCTCGGGAAACGCCGCCGGCCGCTTGGCAATGGCTGTTTTGACGGTGGCGACGCGCTCCACCAACGCGGCCTCGCCGATCTCGTCACATTTGGTGAGAACGACCTGGTGGCTGACGGCGGCCTGGCTCAAGGCGTCGAGGATGGCTTCGTCGGCGGGTTTGAGGCCATGGCGCGAGTCGACCAAGAGATAAACGCGGGCAAGGCTGACGCGCGCATGCAAATATCCTTGCACGAGTCGCGACCACGCCGCCGCCTTGCTTTTGCTCGCGGCCGCATAGCCATAGCCCGGCATGTCAACAAGCGTGAGGCGATGCGGGCCGCCGAAGAAGATTAATTGCTGGGTGCGGCCGGGTGTGTTGGACGTGCGGGCCAGTGCGTGCCGGCCGGTGAGCGCATTGATCAGTGAGGATTTGCCGACATTGGAGCGGCCGGCAAAAGCAATCTCGGGACCCGTGGATAAGGGCAGTGTCTCCAACGCGCCGGCTGCGGCAACAAAGCTCCATTGTCCGGCGAACAGGCGTCGACCGGTTTCGATTTCCGCAGCAGAAAAATCCGCCGAGTGCGTCATTGGGTTCACTGGACCCCGCGCAACCCGCGTGCCACTGGAACCAAAACCGCGGCGTGCCGTTCCTCCACAGGCCCGGGTTGTCGGCGATTTCGATCGGTGCGGGAGGAGGCGATGGACGATTGGTCGAGCATTCGGCTCTGCGATGTGGTGAATCTGATCCTCGGCGGCGTCCTTTTCTTTTCGCCGTGGCTTTTTGATTTGTCCTCGGGCGCCCAGTGGCAGACCGCGTCTACGGTCGGAATCATCATTGCGGTACTGTCGATCGCGGCGCTCGCCGCTTTTGCGGTCTGGGAAGAATGGTTCATCCTGTTTGCCGGGATCGCACTGATCGTAGCGCCCTGGCTGCTTGGCTTCCAGAACAGCGACGCCATGATTATCGATGTCGTGATCGGCATGACCGTGGCGGTGCTGGCGGGGTTCGAGGTCTGGCTGACGCGCGATGACAAAGCCCGACTGACGACCAGCGGCTAAGCCAGCGTTCAAGCCAGCATTCAAGCCAGCATCCACGCACTAACAAAAGAAAGGGGGACAACGCTTGTCCCCCGTCCAACCCGCTGGATCATGCCAATCAGGCGAGTTCCTCGGCGTAGTGGATGCGCCAGTCATTTGGCGCCGGAGCATAGGCCAGATTCTTAGCAAGGCCTTGGTAGCGCGCGGCAGCCGCCACAGCCGAAATTCCTATTTGCCCATAGCGCGCGTGGAGCGCGGGCCGAGCCGGACTGCTGTCGCCGGAAACCCCTTGAGCATCAGCCGCTTGGCTTGTTGTTTTGTCGAGTTCGGCAGTCGCATCC
>DASZCJ010000055.1:0-1629 GCA_035943155.1 Xanthobacteraceae bacterium
ACCACTTGCTCGGCGGCGGTTTCGGCCGAAGGCTAGAGGCCGATATCGTGGCCGCCGCCCTGCGCATCGCTAAAAATGTCGACGGGCCTCTGAAAGTCGTCTGGACTCGCGAGGAGGATATCCAGCACGACATTTATCGTCCGGTTTACCGCGATGTGATTTCCGCAACCTTATCTGGCGGCAAAATTGCCGCCTGGAAATATCGCGTGACCGGTTCGTCGATTCTCGCGCGCTGGCTGCCGCCGGCGTTCCAGGGCGGCATCGATATCGATGCCGTCGACAGCGCGGTCGACAATCCCTACGACATCCCCAATTTTCAGGTCGAATATGTTCGTGCCGAGCCGCCAGCGGTGCCGACCGGGTTCTGGCGCGGCGTCGGGCCCAATAACAATGTCTTCGCGACCGAATGCTTCATGGATGAGCTGGCGCGCAAGGCTGGCGCCGATCCGATCGCATTTCGTCTTGGCACGCTCGGAAAGACGCCGCGTCTTAAGGCAGCGCTCGAACTTGTGGCGGAAAAATCCGGCTGGGGTCAGCCTCTGCCGGCGCGGACCGGCCGCGGCGTTTGTGCGCAACCGTCGTTTGGCAGTTTCATCGCTACCGTCGTCGAGTGCGGAGTTGATGACCACGGCGAAGTGCATCTGCGCCGCGTGACCTCCGCAGTCGACACCGGCATTGCCGTTAATCCCGACACCATCGTCGCGCAATTGCAGGGCGGATTGATCTTCGGGCTGACCGCGGCGCTGTTCGGCGAGATCACGATCGAGCGCGGCCGGGTGCGCCAATCCAACTTCAACGATTATCGCATGCTGCGCATCGACGAAGTGCCCAAGATCGACATTCACCTTATCAAGAGCGGCGAAGATCCGGGCGGCATCGGCGAGACCGGCGCCACCGCCGGTCCGCCGGCGCTTCGCAACGCGATCTATGCGGCGACCGGCATAGCGCTGCGCCGGCTGCCGATCGACCGCAAGGCGCTAGCTGCCGGTGGGAAGGCGTAAGCATCATGCGCGCGCGGGGCACTGTACTGGTCATTTTCGTTTTGCTGATCGTCGCAGCCGTTTTTGCCTGGAAAATATTCAATCCAGGGCCACTGGCGTTTGCGCGCGGATCGACCGTCGCGCTCGCCGATTATCGTGCCGCCGATCCGACGGGCGCTCCTGCCGATCTCGCAAATGCTGACGTTGTAAAGCGCGGCGAATATCTCGCGCGCGCCGCCGATTGCAGGGCGTGTCACACTGTGTCGCGCGACCGGCTCTATGCCGGCGGGCTCCCCATACTTCTGCCGTTCGGAACGCTGAACTCTACCAATATTACTCCGGACAAAGAAACCGGGATCGGTAATTACAGCGATCAGGATTTCCTTAACGCCGTGCAACGCGGCATACGGCCGGACGGGACACGTTTGTATCCGGCAATGCCGTTTCCCTCCTACACTCGCATGACCGACGCGGACGCGCTGGCGATCAAGGCCTATTTGTTCAGCCTACCAGCGGTCCGCGCGCAAAACCTGCCGAGTACTTTTGGTTTTTCATATAACCAGCGCTGGCTGATGGGAGTCTGGTCTGCATTCTTTAATGAAAATTCGCGGTTTCGGCCCGTTCCTACGCAGAGTACAGAATGGAATAG
>DASZCJ010000056.1:0-3636 GCA_035943155.1 Xanthobacteraceae bacterium
CGATTAAATCTGTCGCTTCGGTCCGCATGCGCAGGTCGAATTGTTTGTAGCGCCGGCCGTGGTCGGCCAGGAAGTTGAGAAAGTCCCATTGCGGCATTAGCGCGATGTATTTGCAGTGGGCCGGCAGATGCGTCAGATCGATTATCCGCACACGCTGCTCGCCGATCTGCAGCGACAGCCGATCGACCTTGCGATGCGGCAGCTTAAGAAATTCGTCGAGCAGGCCGAGCTCGTACATGAGCTCGAGGGTGGACGGATGCACGGTATCGCCGCGAAAATCGCGGAGAAAGTCCGCGTGCTTTTCCAGCACCACCACGCGAACTCCCGCCCGCGCCAGAAGAAAGCCCAGCATCATTCCAGCCGGTCCGCCGCCGGCAATACAGCACTGCGTATTTTGCGTATTCTGCGTACTCATGGCGCCGTTCGTCATGACTTAGTCCTCGGAGCTCAAGGCCCTTGGCGAGCTTGCGGTAAGCACTTGCGGCGTTCAACAAGCACTTGCGGCGTTCAACAAGCACTTGCGCCATTGGCGCAGTAATAAATCGTCCCATTGTGATAAGAATTTGGGCAAGATCGCACTTCCTAGCGATCGGTCATCCTCACATTTCCGCCGCAAGCGCAATGCTAAAAGGGTTATTCCTCAACGTTACCCAGCATGATCCGCCTCTCGATTATTCTCACCCTTTTGTTCGCTCTGGCTCCGTTCGATGCAGCGTTCGCGCAGCTCGTCGGGACCGGTGACTTTCGCATTGTCTGGGAGGTGAAGAACCGCTTCCGCCTGTTTCGCCACGAGGCCGATTTTCTACGTATGGCGGCGGTGAGCCGTGGCGATGGCGTGCTGGCGGCCGAACGGCGCCTGGCGCGCGATACCGACGGCCTCGGTTGGGCTAAGGACATAGTCGCTGATCTTTGTTTGAACAATTCGGGAAGCTTGCTCGAGACCTGCGATCGAGACGGCGAGCGCGAAAACTACCTCTCGCCGCGCGACTATCCGGTCGGCGTGACCGTTTCCGGAGCGGTGCCTGACGGGCTGGACTGCTTATGGACTTTCAATGACGGCGAAGGATCGCCCCGTCAGAGTACCGCCCCCTGCGATCATGAAGTCAAACTGCGCGTACGTTCCGGCCGCACGACGATCGCGACAGTCGACATTGCGCTCGGCGACGGCACCGCCCAGCGGCTCACCGCCGATATCGCGGTGCGCGATGTGCTTGTTGCCGGATTGGGCGACTCCATCGCCGCCGGCGAGGGCAATCCGGACCGGGCGGTTAAACTTGAAGGCGGCTTCTGCTTCAAACGCTTCTTAGGCGGCGGTGCCAGCCAATACTATCGCCCGAGCCGGGCCGGCTTTGGCGACGATCGATCTTGCGAAAATGGACCGTCGAGTCCGCTTGCGGGGAGCGACTGGGCGCGCCACGGCGCGCGCTGGATGAATCCTGCCTGCCATCGCTCGCTCTACAGCTATCAGGTGCGCACCGCGCTGGCCATTGCAATCGAGCAGCCGCATGTTGCGGTCACGATGCTGCCGCTTGCTTGCACCGGCGCAACGATCGGCGCCGGGATGTTTGCCGGCCAGCGCGCAGACGATTGTCCCTGGGTCGTCGGAATCGATAGTTGTTCAGGTACGACACCGGCCCAATTCAGCGAGCTCAGGGATCTTATGACCGCCCTGCACCGGCAGCAGCCGAACCGCAATCTCGATCTGGTGCTGCTGACGGTCGGAGCCAACGACGTCAACTTTGCCGGATTAGTCGCCAACGTGATCGTCGACGCTGCGACTGAGCGGCTGCTGTTGCGGCAGGGCGGCGCCATTGTTGACGTTGCCGATTCGCAAAAGGCGCTGGAGCAGGATTTACCGGACGAATTTGCGCAATTGCGGATTGCGCTCAAACCTTTCGTCGGCGGCAACCTCAATCGCGTGGTGTTTGTCTCCTACGGCAATCCGGCGATGCAAGCAGAAAACAAACCGTGTCCAGGCGGGCGTGACGGCCTGGACGTGCATCCGGCATTTGGCGCCGATAGCGAGCGGCTGCGCGCCGCGGCGGATTTCGTCAACACCAAGTTCCTGCCGAAAATAAAATCGCTTGCAACGTGCGACGGCGGCAAGCTCTGTCGTGATCCACTCACTGAACGCATGATTTTTGTCGATGGCCACCAGAGCGAGTTTGCACGTCACGGCATGTGTGTGCGCGCGTCCAATGATCCAGGATTTGATCGCGATTGTTTCTCGACCAGCGGTCAAAGCTTCCAAACCGATCCGACCCTCGCTGCAGACGATCCGATGGTCTGCAACGAGCCGGCTGGAAACTATCGTCCTTACGCATCGCGCGGCCGTTGGATCAGAACGGCAAACGACAGTTACTTTACCGCGATGACCTATCCAGAGGGCATGCCGGCGATTCTGAAGCCGAGCGATATTCACGACGCCCTGTGGGGTGTGCTCAGTGCGGTTTACGGCGGCGCGGTACATCCGACCGCCGAAGGTTATGCGGCGATGGCCGATGCCGCGCTGCCTGCTACGCGAGCGGTACTCGACCTAACGCCGCCGTCCGCTATTCATGCCGAGCCGCTGCCGCCGCCGACCGCGTTGGCGCCGGCGCCCGGCGCCGCAACCGCGTCGCCGAAAATTCCCTGATTAGGATCAAAACCCCTAGGAAGCGGCGTGCGCTGCCGCGGCCGGCCGCTCGGGCGCCACGCCGAGCTTCTTCTGCAGGCTCGTTGAAGAGGTGGTGTACTGAAACACCAGCCGCTTGTCCGGATAGACGTAGCGATGCGCCTTCTGCGCCATCAGTGCGGCCTCGTGGAACCCGGAAAGAATGAGCTTGAGCTTGCCGGGATACCAGTTGATGTCGCCGATCGCGAAAACGCCAGGAACGCTGGTTTCGAAGCTTGCCGTTTCGACTGGGATGAGCTCGTTGTTGCGCAGCTCTATTCCCCAATTTGCCACCGGTCCGAGCTTCATGGTGAGCCCAAAGAACGGCAGTAACGTATCGCAGGCAATCTCGAATGCGGAGCCGTCGTTTGTCTTGACCATTGCCTTGCTGATTTGACCGTCGGCTCCAGCGAGAGACGTGACCTGTCCAAGCACAAAATCGATTTTTCCCTCGCCGACCAGCTTCATCATTTTATTGACGCTGTCGGGCGCGGCGCGAAATTCGCTGCGCCGGTGCAACAGCGTAAGGTGGCTGGCGATCGGCGCGAGATTGAGCGTCCAATCGAGCGCGCTATCGCCGCCGCCGACGATCAGCACGCGTTTACCGCGGAACGTCTCCATTTTGCGCACAGCATAAAAGACAGATTTGCCCTCATAAGGCTCGATGCCGGGAATCGGCGGCCGCTTCGGCTGAAACGACCCGCCACCGGCTGCGATGACCACGATTTTACTCTCGAATTGCGTGCCCTGATCCGTCGTTACCCGAAATAGCGGATCGCCGATCTTCTCAATCCGCTCGACCATTTCGCCGAGATGGTACTGAGCGTTAAACGGCTTGATCTGTTGCAACAACGAATCGACTAGTCCCTGCGCGCTCGTATAGGGAATACCCGGAATGTCGTAGATGGGCTTTTCCGGATAAAGCTCGGCACATTGCCCGCCGATCTTGTCGAGGATGTCGACCAGATGGCACTTCATGTCCA
>DASZCJ010000057.1:0-12269 GCA_035943155.1 Xanthobacteraceae bacterium
GGCCGCGCCTTGCTGATGCGGCCGCGGCTTTTGCTGCTCGATGAGCCGCTCGCTTCGCTCGATGCTGGTCACAAGGGCGAAATTCTGCCTTATCTCGTCCGCCTGCGCGATGAGGGCGGCATTCCGATGGTTTATGTCAGCCATATCGCTGCGGAGGTGCGTCAAATCGCGACCGATGTGGTGCGGCTCGACGAGGGCCGCGTTACTGCCGCCGGCGGGCTTGAACTCCTTGCCGGCACTAGCTGATTTCTCAGATCGTAACTGCCGATGGCAAGCGCGGATTCGCTGATTGCAAAACATTCAACCGCGCTGGGCGTCGCGTGTGGCGCCGGCGCAGCCTTATTCTGGGCATTGGGCTTTGTCGCCGCCCGGCAAGGCGTCACCTCAGGCCTGTCGCCGCTTGTCATAGCGCTGCATCGTTTCGCTTGGCCGGGTCTGGCGCTCCTTCCGCTGGTCGCGAAAAATAATTTTGCCGATCTGCGCGTCATCGGATTCTCCCGCGCAGCGGCGCTGGCCGTGTTTGGTGGCTTGCCGCTCGCGCTGTTGAGCTATGTCGGCTATGTGCTCGTGCCGCTCGGACACGGCGCTGTTATTCAGCCATCATGCGCCGCGCTTGGCGGCCTTGTTCTGGCCCGTCTCGTTCTCAAAGAGCCGCTGCCGCCGCGCCGAATGCTCGGCGCTGCCGCGATCGTCGCCGGCTTGCTGGTGATCGGCGCCGAGGCGCTGCAGACAATCGGCGCGCAGGGTCTCTTCGGCGATTTCCTGTTTGTCGCGGCGGGGAGCTTTTTCGCGGTTTTCGGCGTGCTGCTGCGCCGCTGGCGGATCGGCGCGATTCGGGCAACAGCGGTGACCAGCGTATTGTCGCTCGTTGGATTGCCGATCCTTCTGTTCAGCTTCGGCAACATGCTTGCCGCCGGTTTTTACGAAAATGCGATGCAGGCGCTGGTGCAGGGCGTCCTCGCCGGCGCCGGCGCAATTTATCTGTTCACGCGCGCTGTGATTTTGCTTGGCGCGAGCCGCGCCGTGCTCTTTCCCTCGTTGGTGCCTCCGTTCACGCTGCTAATCGGCTATTTGACGATCGGCGAGGCGCCGAGCGTCGCGCAGCTTGCCGGGCTTGTCATTGTCATTATCGGCTTTCGGCTGACGCAGCGGGCATAGTGCGTGTCCCGGACGCGATGCAGCATGCAATGGTGCATCGCTGATCCGGGACCTTAATAAACTCAGCAATTTGTAACGATCCCGGTTCTGCAGCGCACCGTTGCACGCTGCGCTACCCCCGGGAAAATCGCCACGATAAGACTACGCCGCTTTGCGTGACGCCAGGAACTCGCCGATTCGATTCAGCGCCTTCAAGATATTCTCGGTTGAATTGGCGTAGGACACGCGCACATAGCCTTCGCCGAGAATGCCGAAATCCGGACCGCCGATCAGCGCGACGCCGGCATCTTCGAGGAGTGCCGAGGCTAGTGCTTTGGCCTTCCAGCCGGTGCGCTTGACGTTGGGGAACGCGTAAAACGCGCCCTTTGGCGTGGCACAGGAAAGGCCTGGCAGCTTGTTCAAGCCGGCAATGACAACTTTGCGGCGCTTGTCGAATTCGGCAACCATTTTCGCCGGCTCATCCTGCGGCCCGGTCAGCGCGGCAAGGCCGGCATATTGCGCCGAAGCATTGACGCAGGAGTGCAGGTTCACTGCAAGCTTGCGCGCATAGTCATAAAGTTTTCCCGGCCACACCGCATAGCCTAACCGCCAGCCCGTCATCGCATAGGTTTTCGACCAGCCATTGAGCAGGATCAGCCGATCGCGGATCGAGGGATAACTGAGCAGGCAGACGTGTTGTTCGCCGTCATAGACCATGTGGTCGTAGATTTCGTCCGACATCACCGCGACGTCGGGAAAACGCTCCAGGCCGGCGACGAGCTTGTCGATCTCGACTTTCGGTGTGACGCCGCCCGTCGGATTGGCCGGCGAATTAAGAATAAGGAGCCGCGTGCGCGGCGTGATCAGTTTCAGTGTTTCCTCGGCGGAAAAAGCGAAATTGTTCTCCTCGCGGATCGGCACTGGAATTGGCCGCGCGCCGGTATACTCGATCATCGAGCGGTAGATCGGAAATCCGGGATCGGGATAGAGAATCTCGGCGCCCGGCTCGCCGAACATCAAAACCGACATGAACATAGTCGGCTTGCCGCCCGGCATGATCATCACTTCATCCGGCGAGACCTTCACGTTGAAACGTTTGCCGAGATCGGCTGCCACCGCCTCGCGCAGGGGCAGAATGCCGACCGCCGGCGTATAGCCGTGATGGCCGTCGCGCAAGGCTTTGATTGCCGCCTCGACGATGAAATCCGGCGTGCGGAAATCCGGCTGCCCGATGCCGAGATTGACGATGTCGCGGCCTTGCGCGGCGAGGTGCATCGCGCGCGCCAATACCGCGAAGGCATTCTCCTCGCCGATACGGTCGAAGGCGGCGACGGTCTTCAGCATGGCAATCCCCCCGGACGATTTTGCGCGGCAGTTCAACCCAATCACCGGTCAAATGCAAACGTAGGCGCTGCAAGTAGCGAGCGCAAAGAAGAAGCCCCGGATTAAATCCGGGGCTTCTGACGCAATTATAGTCGCGCGGTTGCGGGCTTAGGAGCCGTTGCGTACGTTGAATTCAGCGCCGGATTGGTACGACTGCTGGGTTCCGCTCTTCAACGAGCCGTTTGGATATTGAGCGGCGAATGCCGGCGTTGCGAGCGTGGCAATGACGAGCGCCGACAAAACCAATTTCTTTTTCAGAGAGGTCATTTACGAATCTCCGTTTGGCAGTCGCCCTTGACCCGCAAGCTAATCCACATTCTGCAGTGCACAATATCGATCGACACCTCCGGGCATCAAGATATTTTGATGAACATCAGAGGTTTACCGGAAAATATGCGTCATGACTTTTGGCCAAATGCTGCATTGCAAAACCCGCATTCCGAAACGCGTTTAACGTCAGTGCGTTAAAGGCGGCGCCGGCGCGCGATCCGATTTGCAGCGCGCCCGTGCGCAATCACGGAAACGCGATATATCTACGTAAACCAGCGACCATGGTCCTGCGAAATTGCATTGCAGGCATTTGCGACAGTGCGACGAGCCGCGTGAATTAGGCGGAGAAGATCATGCCGAGAGACAAAAGCGGACGAGACGGATCGCAGGCGCGTCTGCGGTCGCAATTATGGTTCGACAATCCCGACAATCCGGGAATGACGGCGCTCTATCTCGAACGCTATCTCAACTATGGGCTCACGCGCGCCGAATTGACCTCCGGCCGTCCGATCATCGGCATTGCCCAAACCGGCTCCGATCTCAGCCCATGCAATCGCCATCATCTGGAATTGGCGCAACGCGTGCGCGCCGGCATTCGCGACGCCGGCGGTATCGCGATCGAATTTCCAGTGCATCCAATTCAAGAAACCGGCAAGCGTCCAACCGCGGCGCTCGACCGCAATCTCGCTTATCTCGGTCTGGTCGAAGTGCTGTACGGCTATCCGCTGGACGGCGCCGTGCTGATGACCGGCTGCGATAAAACCACGCCGGCCTGCCTGATGGCGGCGGCCACGGTGAATACGCCGGCGATCGTGCTCTGTGGCGGCCCGATGCTCAACCACGTGCAGGACGGCAAGCTCATGGGCTCCGGCACCTTGATCTGGCAAGCGCGCCAGGATCAGGCGGCCGGCAAGATCGGCTACGAGGAATTCATCGACATTGTCGCGGCCTCAGCGCCATCTGCCGGTCATTGCAATACAATGGGCACCGCTTCGACCATGAATGCAATGGCGGAAGCGCTTGGCATGTCGCTACCGGGCTGTGCCGCCATTCCCGCGCCATATCGCGAGCGCGGCCAGATTGCTTACGAAACTGGCCTGCGCGCGGTCGAGATCGTGCGCGAGGATCTCAAGCCGTCCGATATTCTCACCCGCGCGGCGTTCGAGAACGCGATTGTCGCCTGTTCGGCGATCGGCGGCTCGACCAACGCGCCGATCCACATCAACGCGATCGCGCGGCACATCGGCGTCGATCTTTCCATCGATGACTGGGAAAAGATCGGCTATGACGTGCCGCTGCTCGTCAATATCCAGCCGGCCGGCGAATATCTGGGCGAGGATTATTACCGCGCCGGCGGCCTGCCGGTGGTGATGCACGAACTTCATGCTGCGGGACGACTGCACGGCGATGCGCTCACCATTAACGGCAAGACGGTGGCCGAGAATGTCGCGCGCGCGAAGGTCTGCAATGCCGAGGTCATTCGCCCTTACGACCGGCCGCTGAAAGCGACGGCCGGATTCAAGGTGCTGCGCGGCAACCTGTTCGATTCCGCCATCATGAAGACAAGTGTGATCTCCGACGAGTTCCGCGAACGCTATCTCTGCAATCCAAAAGATCCGAATGCCTTCGAAGGCCGTGCCGTCGTGTTCGACGGGCCGGAGGATTATCACCGGCGCATCGACGATGCGGCGCTTGGCATCGACGAGCATACGGTTCTCTTTATGCGTGGTGCGGGCCCAATCGGTTATCCCGGCTCGGCCGAGGTGGTGAACATGCAGCCGCCCGCCGCGCTGATCAAAAAAGGCGTTACTTCGCTTGCCTGCATCGGCGACGGCCGGCAGTCCGGAACGTCCGGTTCGCCATCGATTCTCAACGCTTCGCCCGAAGCGGCGGCAGGCGGCGGTCTTGCGCTTCTTAAGACCGGCGATCGGGTGCGCATCGACCTCAATAAAGGCGGCGCCGATATCCTCATCTCAGCGGATGAATTGGCGGCGCGTCGCACGGCCTTGGAGAAGAACGGCGGCTATCCTTACCCGCCAAACCAGACGCCGTGGCAGGAAATCCAGCGCGGCATGGTCGATCAGCTCGGCAGTGGCATGGTCTTGCGGCCAGCCGTGAAATATCAACGGGTCGCGCAAAAATCGGTGCCGCGCGACAATCACTGATCTCGCTACAGTCTACCTCGGCGACCGGTGGTCATTGCTACCGGGCCCGTGGCAGATTGCGCCTCCGTCAACCGCAATGAGGCCACCATGGCTCGCCCATCCACCGCGGAGAAACGCAAGGTGTTCCGCAAGCTTCACGACAGCGGCTGTTTCGTCATTCCCAATCCCTGGAACGTCGGCAGCGCGCGTTATCTGCAAGGCTTGGGTTTCAAGGCTTTGGCGACGACGAGTTCGGGCTATGCGCATTCGCAGGGCTATGCCGACGGCGCGTTGAGCGCAGACGCCGTGCTTGCGCATTTTCAAGAGCTGGCGGCGGCGACCGATGTGCCGCTGAATGCGGATTTCGAAGACGGACTAGCCGACGATCTCGACGGTCTTACCGAAAATGTGACGCGCTGCGTGGCGACCGGCGTCGCCGGGCTCTCGATCGAAGACTCGCCGAACGATAGCAGCGTCCCGCTTTATCCATTCGATGTCGCGGTCGCCCGGGTGAAAACTGCGCGCGCGGCGATCGACCACGCCGGCGGCGACGTCATCTTCACTGGGCGCGCCGAAGGGTTCATTCGTGGCGTTCCCGATCTGGACGATGTCATTCGCCGGCTGCGCGCCTATAAGGACGCCGGCGCGGATTGTCTCTATGCGCCCGGCATCAAGACGCGCGAGCAGATCGAAGCCGTGGTAAAGGCAGTGGCGCCGAAACCGGTTAATTTCCTCAACAGCGGCGCCTTTGGCTTCACCGTCGACGATCTGGCGGCGATGGGCGTGCGCCGCATCAGCGTCGGCGGTTCGCTCGCCCGGGTCGCCATGCACGCCTTCGTCCGGGTTGCGACTGAAATCGCGCGCGACGGCAAATTCGACGGCTTTGCCGGTCTGATCAGCAATCCCGAACTGAACAAGTTTTTCAGCGCGGATCGCAACAGCGGCGGCGTGGCATGAGTGCATCGATCAAGGCATCCATGAGCGCATCCGAACCACATCCGGCGACCGGCCAACCGGTCGGCTTGCCGGTCGCCGACCCCAAGCCGGCACCGCGCCCCGGACCAGTGACGTTAAAGGGCCGCTATGGCAGGTTGGAAAAGTTGCGTCCCGAGCATTGGTCCGACCTGTGGAAGGTCTTCGCCGGGCACAATCAGGTTTGGACCTACATCGGCGCGGACGGACCGTTCGCCGAAGCGGCGGAATTTTCCGCCTGCATCGCCAGGCGCGCGGCGGCCGACGATCCCTACGCTTATGCGATCATCGATCGGCAGGATCACGCCGTCGGTTATGTCACGCTAATGCGAATAAACCCGCCGATGCGGGTGATCGAAGTGGGCCATGTGCTCTATTCACCGGCCTTGCAGCGCACCCCACTCGGTACCGAAACCCAGTATCTGTTGGCGCGTTACGTGTTCGAGACGCTTGGCTATCGCCGTTATGAATGGAAATGCGACTCCTTTAACGCCCCATCGCGTCGGGCGGCGCTACGTTATGGTTTCGTCTACGAGGGCACCTTTCGCCAGAACATGATCGCCAAGGGCCGCAATCGCGACGATGCCTGGTTTTCGATGCTCGATTGCGAGTGGCCGGCGCGCAAGCGCAATTTCGAACTCTGGCTGCAGCCCGATAATTTCGACGCCGACGGCGTACAGAAACGCAGCCTCGCAGCATTGAACGCCGCAGGAGGACAGAATGAGCAACAGGCTGGACGGTAAGGTCGCCCTGGTCACTGCGGCCGGGCAGGGCATCGGCCGCGCCATCGCCGAGGCCTTCGGCAAGGAAGGCGGCAAAGTCATTGCCACCGATGTCGCCGAAGACAAAGTTCGCGATGTTAAGGCAGCGAAGCGGCTCAAGCTCGACGTGCGGGCGCAGGACAATGTCGATGCGGTGGCCAAAATGGTCGCCAGCGAATTCGGCGCGCTTGATGTTCTGGTGAACTGCGCCGGCTACGTGCATAACGGCAGCATTCTCGATTGCGGCGATAGAGACTGGGATTTTTCGTTCGAGCTCAACGTCAAATCCATGCACCGCACCATTAAGGTTTTTCTTCCGGGAATGCTGCAGAAAAAATCCGGCGCGATCGTGAACATTTCCTCGGCGGTGTCTTCGATCCGCGGCGTTCCGAACCGTTACGTCTACGGCGCGACCAAGGCGGCGGTTATCGGCCTGACCAAGGCCGTCGCCGCCGATTTCATCAAGCAAGGTATCCGCTGCAACGCAATTTGCCCCGGTACGATCGAGTCGCCGTCGCTGGACGAGCGCATCGCGACTTTGTCGAAGGAAACTGGGCGCTCGATTGACGCGGTGCGGCAGTCCTTTGTCGATCGCCAGCCGATGGGGCGCCTCGGCACCGCGCAGGAAGTCGCCGCACTCGCCCTCTTTCTCGCCAGCGACGAGGCAAGTTACATTACCGGCCAGCCGCATCTCGTCGACGGTGGCATGGCCTTATAAGACGCGCTCTAAGAGGTCATTGAAGATACCCGAAATTGGCTGGGACGATGCACATTCTGATTATCGGCGCCGCCGGCATGATCGGGCGCAAACTGACGGCGCGGCTGGTTAGTGACGGCGCGCTTAATGGCCGGCGGGTCGACAAACTTACGCTCGTTGATCTGAGCACGCCGGCGAAGCCGGAGAAGTTCGGCGGTATGGTCGAGACCATCGCTGCCGACATCGCTGATTCGGCAGTAGGAGGTGGCATCGTCAGCGCCAGGCCTGACGTGATTTTTCATCTCGCCGCGGTGGTCTCTGCCGAAGCCGAACTCGACTTCGAGAAAGGGATGCGCATCAATCTCGACGGTTCGCGCGCGCTGCTTGAGGCCATTCGCGCGGCCGGCGACGGCTATCGTCCGCGGCTCGTCTTCACCTCGTCGATCGCGGTGTTCGGCGCACCGTTTCCCGAAGCGATCGCCGATGATTTCCATCTCACGCCGCTGACTTCATACGGCACGCAAAAAGCCATCGTCGAGCTTCTGCTTGCCGATTATACGCGACGCGGCTTTGTTGATGGCGTCGGCATTCGGCTACCCAGCATCGTCGTGCGGCCCGGCCGGCCCAACAAAGCGGCGTCCGGTTTCTTTTCGTCGATCATTCGTGAACCGCTCGCCGGACAGGAAGCGGTGTTGCCGGTCAAGGACAGCGTGCTGCACTGGCATGCCAGTCCGCGCGCCGCTGTCGGATTCCTTGTCCATGCCGCAGGCCTCGATGCGGCCAAGCTTGGCCCGCGCGTCAATATCACGATGCCCGGCGTATGCTGCACGGTCGCTGAGCAGATTGCCGCCTTGCGCCGAATCGCCGGCGATAAGGTGGCGGCCCGCATCCGCCGCGAGCCTGACCCGCTTGTCGCCCGCATCGTCGCCGGCTGGCCGCGACGGTTCGATCCGCGCCGCGCACTGGCGCTCGGCTTTCGCGGCGAAGCCTCGTTCGACGATATCATCCGTGTCCATATTGATGACGAATTGGGCGGCAAGATCGTAAATTGATGCCGCCCGCACTCGCTTGCGTTGCCGGCGCCGATGCTTACATTGGAGCCCTAAGCCTCCACGATATCCCGATACACCATCAGACACGCGATCTGACACGCCATGACTTCTGACGCGCCATGACTTATGTCGATGCAGCCTGTGCGCCGCTGCGCAAAACCGGGCAGATCAAGATTCACGGCCCCGATGCCTTCGCGGGAATGCGCAAGGCCGGCCGGCTTGCGGCCGAATGTCTCGACATGCTGGTTGGCGAAATCAAGCCCGGAGTGACGACGGAACATATCGATCGTCGCGTCTATGAATTCGGCATGGATCATGGCGCATTGCCGGCGACGCTGATGTATCGCGGCTATCGCAAGGCGACCTGCACGTCGGTCAATCATGTCGTCTGCCACGGCATTCCGTCCGACAAGCCGCTGCGCGAGGGCGACATCGTCAATGTCGACGTCACGCTTATTCTCGATCAGTGGCACGGCGATTCCAGCCGCATGTATGCGGTCGGCGAGATCCCTCGCCGCGCCGAGCGGCTGATCGAAGTCACTTATGAGGGCATGATGCGCGGCATCGCCGCGATCAGGCCGGGCGGCACCACCGGCGATATCGGCCACGCCATCCAGTCTTACGTCGAGGCCCAGCACATGAGCGTGGTGCGCGATTTTTGCGGCCATGGCGTGGGCCGGCTGTTCCACGACGAGCCGAACGTCGTACATATCGGCGGTACTGGCGAGGGCATCGTGCTCAAGCCCGGCATGTTCTTCACCGTCGAGCCGATGATCAATCTCGGCCGGCCGCACGTGAAGGTGCTGTCCGACGGTTGGACCGCGGTGACGCGCGACCGCTCGCTGTCCGCTCAGTTCGAGCACTCGGCCGGCGTCACCGAAACCGGCGTCGAAATCTTCACGCTTTCGCCGCGGCACTTCGACAAGCCGCCCTATCGGCAGTAAGCGATCGGGCTATCGACTTCGGCGCGCGGGAAAGCCGATTGCAAAATTCGGCAGTCCGGTCATCCTTGGCGGGGGCAGAAGGGGCCGATCGGGGTTTCGTCCGGAGTTTCAAGCTGCAAAAGAAGCGTGACGGTGATGGCGGCCTTGCCGAGGCCGCACCGCATTAACACGGCCATCGCGAACGGCTGCGCGGGCGCTTTCGCGACGCCGGCCCCGACGCGTTGTCCGATTACGAACTGTTGGAATTGCTGCTATTCAGGGCGCTACCGCGCCGCGACGTCAAGCCGCTCGCGAAAGATTTGCTGGCGAAGTTCGGTTCGTTTGCGGAAGTGATCGCCGCGCCGGCGGCGCGGCTGGCGGAAGTAAAGGGACTTGGCGCTGCTGGCATCATCGAATTGAAGGTCGTGCAGGCCGCGGCCAGCCGGCTGTTGCGCGGCGCCGTGAAAAAGCGCCCGGTGCTGTCGTCGTGGTCGACCGTGCTTGACTATTGCCGCAGCGCGCAGGGCTTTGCTGATCGCGAGCAGTTTCGCGTGTTGTTTCTCGACAAGCGCAATCAGCTCATCGCCGATGAGCTGCAGCAGGTCGGCACCGTCGATCATACCCCGGTCTATCCGCGCGAAGTGGTCAAACGCGCGCTCGAACTGTCGGCGAGCGCGATCATCCTGGTGCACAATCATCCGTCCGGCGATCCGACAAACCATCGCATGCCGACATCCAGATGACGCAGCAGATCATCGCGGTGGCAAAGCCGCTCGGCATTTCGGTGCACGATCACATCATCGTCGGCAAGGACGGCCATGCCAGCTTCAAGGGGCTGCGGCTGATTTAGAATCGTAGCCCGCATGAACGCAGCGATATCCGGGACGACTATCGCGGATGTCACGGTCTTCCGACCGTTCATCCGGGCTACGCTCGCTCAGCGCCGCTCGTTTCTATCCCGGTCCTTGACGAAGACATGATACACGACGCTGTCCCAGGCATTGTGAATGCCGATGAACAGTAACAGCAGTGCCGCGCCGCCGACCCCAAACAATGCCGCTCGCATGACGGAAAGCGCCCCGAATGCCGACAGCAACAGTGTTGCGTACGCTGCGATGGGCAGCAGAGCATGAAATAGCCAGTCCTCGAATTGTGGTTGGTACACGGTTTGCAACCGCATACGGCGAATGACGATCATTGCGTAAACCATTCCGCTCAATCCGATGGCGCCCCAAAGCGCCGCGACGAAGGTGATCGTTGGCCATGGTGCGCGCAATAGCGCCGACAACAGCAAAGCGGTGCCGAGATGAACGATCGTCGGTGTGCCAAAGGCGGCGCCGCCTTCTAGCGCAGCCGACGCCGGCTTTTGGGCAATGAGCGTGATAACGACAAACTGCAATCCGATCAGCGCGCCGGCTGCCGAGCCGACGATCACATAGAAGCTGTCCCATTCAACGAGCTCTGGCATATGAGAACTTGAGTTTCAGATCGCGAGCAGAATGACGCCGCAGACGACGAGCGCAATCGTCCAAACCAGATCGAGATTGATCCAGCCCCGGCGCAGGAACGCGACGCCGACCCATTTGTAGACGACGACGGAAACAGTTCCGATGGTCGCCAGCATCGCCGCGGTGTGCGCGCCGAGTGCCGCGAGCGCGATCGGCAAAGAGGTGCCCACCGCCAAGGCGTGGGTCGGCGAAGCCGCGAGGCAAAGCGGAATCACCGCCGGAACCAACATCAGCCCCGCGCCGTGCGCGTTCGCCATCAGGAATGACCACAGGAATAAACCGCCAAGCCCGACCTGCATGCCAAACCGCACTTTATGACGCCGCCCGTAAAGCGCGTGCCAGAGGGCCCACCCGAACAGCATTGCGGCAACGAGCGGCCGCAACAGGCCGGGGTCAAGCACGAGCCCGAGCGCCAGCACGAGAAAGAGAACGAGCGCAATGGCCAGCGCATGGCCAAGGCCAATTGGCAACAGCGATAGCCAAACGATCCGCTCGCTCCCTCGGTTGAGCCCAAGCGCGACGGCAAACAGCCAGCCCATCGCCGGGTTGATGCCGTGAAACAGACCGAGTCCCGCGATCGCAAGCCAGAGCCAGATATCGCTTGATATGGCCGGCGTGCTCACAGACCGTAGGCCGTCATGGGTAGCAGTAGGAATCCGAGGAGCAATCGCCGCCTTGGAGGCGGACCTGGTGTGGACGCTGTCCCTTGGGCCAGTCGATAAAGAATTTCGGATCGAAGGCGATGCCGCCGTCTGACTTGGCGTCGAGCTTCACCATCCAGCCGTCGATTCCCTCGGGATAAAATTGCGGGTCGATGGCGCCGTAAAGCGAATTGGTAAAATAGACCCGTCGCCCGTCTCGGCTCACTTCGACCATCTGCGGACCGCCGCTGAGCTTGCCGTTCTTGGCGCCGTTCTTGGCGCCAGGATGGCTCGCACGCGCGACGATGCCGCCGATCCGCACCTTGCCGGTGAGCTTCGGGTTGAATGGATCGGATACATCGTATTGCTGGAGATCGCCCGTGCCCCAGCAGGCGACATACAAGAAGCGATCATCCATCGAAAGATCGATATCGGTAACAAGCGGAGGCACCGCCTTGAAACCTTTGAGCACGGGCGGCAGGAGGTCGGGGTCGGCCGGCTCTGCGGGGATCGAGATGATCTTTTTCACCGCCCATTTGTCGCCGTCGCGGTACCAGGTCCAGATCGAGGACGACAGGTCCTTCAGGCTGATGACGCAATTGACGAAGCCATGCGCCTTGGTCGGGTCGTGCGCCGGCCTGAGCTCGAACACGAGCTGATGTTCCTCGCCGAAATCGATCTCTTGCACGTGCTTGCGCTTGGTGAAGTCCCAGAAATGCAGACGGCGGCCGTATTTGCTGCCCAACAGGATCTCAGGCACCAGGCCGTTTTCGAAGGTGTC
>DASZCJ010000058.1:0-4824 GCA_035943155.1 Xanthobacteraceae bacterium
GTCGACCAGCGCCTCGATGTCCTCGTCGTAGACGTGCTTCTTGCGGTCGGCCAGCGTCTTAAACCGCACAAAGGCGTCTTCGAGCTGATTGCTGGCGAGCCGATAGCCGAGCTCTTCGAGCTTGTGGACGAAGGCGTGGCGGCCGGAATGCTTGCCCATGACCAGCGAGGTCTGCTTCACGCCGACATCCTCGGGCATCATGATCTCGTAGGTCTGGGTGTGTTTGAGCATGCCGTCCTGGTGGATGCCGCTCTCGTGCGCGAACGCATTGCGCCCGACGATCGCCTTGTTGTACTGCACCGGGAATGAGGTGACCGCGGAGACGAGCTTCGAAGCGCGCGTCAACATCGTGGCATCGATCTCCGTCCAGTAGGGCAACACGTCGTTACGCACCCGCATCGCCATGACGACTTCCTCAAGCGCGGCGTTGCCGGCGCGCTCGCCGATGCCGTTGATGGTGCACTCGATCTGGCGCGCGCCGGCATGCACGCCGGCGAGCGAATTGGCGACCGCCATGCCGAGATCGTTGTGGCAGTGCACCGAGAAGCGCGCCGCATCGGAGTTCGGCACCCGCTCGCGCAACCGCTGCATCAGCGCGAAATATTCGTCCGGCACCGTATAGCCCACGGTATCGGGAATATTGATGGTGGTGGCGCCGGCCTTGATCGCGGCTTCGACGCAGCGGCACAGGAAATCGAATTCGGTGCGCGTGCCGTCTTCGCTCGACCACTCGACGTCGTCGGTATAGTTACGCGCGCGCGTCACCTGCGCGATTACCATCTCGTAGACTTCGTGCGGCTCCTTCTGCAATTTGTATTTCATGTGCACCGGTGAGGTGGACAGGAAGGTGTGGATGCGCCGCCGCTCCGCCGGCTTGATCGCCTCGGCGCAGCAGTCGATATCCTTGAGCGCGGCGCGGGCGAGGCCGCAGACCACTGCTTTCTTTGCGCGTTTGGCGATCTCGTGGACGGCGGCGAAATCGCCGTCGGAGGCGATCGGGAATCCAGCCTCGATCACATCGACGCCCATCGTGTCGAGCAATTCGGCGACTTCGAGCTTCTCCTCATGCGTCATGGTCGCGCCGGGGCATTGCTCGCCGTCGCGCAAGGTGGTGTCGAAGATGAGAACGCGGTCCTTCTCGGATCGGGGCGCGGTGGATTTGGACGCAGCCTTGCTGGGCGCGCTCTTGGCTGGGCTCGTGGTGGCAGATTTCATGGCGAGGTCCTTAGTCGTGCGCGCCCGTGCCGGTCTGTCGTTCGGTGGTTGGGCGCAAATAAAGCGCACATTCAGCGCGTCTGGCTCCGTGTCGGCGATCCCCTGAGTGCCCAGGCGCAAAGGCCCAGTCGGCCCTCAGGGGGCGATAAGGAGCAGGAGCCCGCGCAGCATGAGGGCAGGGCGGCGGGTGGACGCTAAGGCGTCCCCATTGATCGCGCGGAAATCGCGGCGGATCGACATCGCCAATGACCTCGTCTGACTCACAAAAGCCGGATCCAAAGCTCGCGGAACCAAAACTTGCGAAACTAATGTGAATTCCGCGTTAAACCGAGTTGGACCGGCCTCTTTTAGCGGAATAACGCAGGGTCCCGCAAGGTTCTTGCTACGGCTAGGTTCATCAATCCGGCGGTGACATGAGGCAACAATGACATTGATGTTCCCGAGAACGGCACGACTTGCACCCTGCGCCGCGCGCGTTGCTCTGGTCACTGCCGCCATTCTGGCCGGTGTGACGGCAAACCCTGTTGCCGCTCAGAGTGTAATGGAGAAGGTCGCGCGTGACGAAATTGCTGTCGTCGCTGATACCGATCCGGACATGGCAGCCGCCATGCGTAAGGCACGGGCGACGCTCACGGACTTTCTAAACTTGGCGTCCGCGCCAAGGCCGGGCACAGACGATTTCGCCGTCAAGGTTGCAATCCGCGAAGGCGAACATGCTGAATATTTTTGGATCGCGCCCTTCAAAAATAGTGACGGTCGGTTTTCAGGCGAGATCAACAACACGCCGCGCTCGGTTCATTCGGTGAAGATGGGCCAAACCATCACCTTTGCGCAATCCGACATTGTCGATTGGCTGTACATCGATAAAGGCATGATGAAAGGCAATTATACCGCCTGCGCCTTGCTCAAGTCGGCGCCGCCGAGCGAGGCCGAAGAGTTCAAGAAGCATTTCGGGCTTAATTGCGATTTCTGATTGCGACTTGCCGCGTCTATCTTGCTATTTCGAACGGCCCTTTTCGGCAAATGCGCGGAACCGCTCTTGTGCGGCATCGGTGGCGGCAATGTTGCTAAAATCTTCGACGGCATTGGCGATGCTGCGCCGATAATCGAGATCGATCTGCCGCATGAAGGCGGCACGCCCAAGGCGCACCGCAGTCTCGGGTTTCGCCGCGAACTCTCCGGCGAGTTTGCGCGCTTCGCGCTCGAGTTCGCCATCCGGCACGACGCGATTGATGAGGCCGAGTGCCGCTGCTTCGCTTGCGCCGAATGCGCGGCCGGTGAACAGCAGCTCGAAGGCCCGATGCCGGCCGATAATTTGCGGCAGGTGCACGAAATGGATCGCCGGCAGCACGCCGAGGTCGATTTCCGGATAACCGAAAGTGGCGCTTTCACCGGCAAGGACGACATCGCACGAGACTGCGAGCGTCATGCCGCCGCCCCGCGCGGGGCCATTGACCGCCGCGATCGAAGGCTTGCCGAGGTGGTATTGCGCCTCGAACACGCCGACATAGAGTTCGTGCACCAGCGTGCGGATCTGTTCCAGTGATTTTCCAACAAGGCCGACAATGTCCAAGCCGGCACAAAAACGCTTGGCGACAGCACTCGCAAGCACGACCGCGCGCACGGCATCATCGTCGGCCGCTTGCTTGAAGGCGGCGATCACGGCCCGCACCATGTGACGGTCGAGCGCATTGACCGGCGGGCGCGCCATTCCAATCAAGGCGATGCCGCCGGAAACTTCGTAGCAGATGGGATCGTCGGAGGTTTCTAACATTATCTTGCGCGTCAAACTCAGCCCTTACCTTCGGCGCGCAGCGCGCGCTCGGCCTGCTTGAGTTCTTTGAGCGCCTTACCGCTGACTTTCGGAAAGGTGGGCTTGAGCGTTTCGACGGCGTCGACGATGGCGGCCGAAACGATCAGCCAGGCGACGTGTTTGTGATCGGCCGGCACGACATACCACGGCGCGTAATCCGTCGAGGTATGGCGGATCATGTCTTCATAGGCCGTCATGTAATCGTCCCAACGCTCGCGCTCGGCGGCGTCGCTGGCCGAGAACTTCCAGCGCTTTGCCGGCGCATCAAGCCGCGCCAGGAATCTTTTGCGCTGCTCGTCTTTGGAGATGCGCAAATGGAATTTCAGCACCAGCGTGCCATTGCGCGTTAGATGACGTTCGAACTTACGAATATCCTGGAAACGATGCTTCCAGATATTCTTTTTGTTCACGCTCGGCGGCAGCTTCTGCCGCTCCAGCAGGTCGGGATGGACGCGGACGACCAGCACTTCCTCATAATAAGACCGGTTGAAAATTTCGATGCGTCCGCGTTCCGGCAGATTTTTGCTAATTCGCCACAGAAAATCATGAGCGAGCTCTTCAGAGCTCGGCGCCTTGAATGAGTGCACCAGGCAACCTTGCGGGTTGATGCCGGCCATCACATGCTTGATGACGCCGTCCTTGCCCGCCGCATCCATGCCCTGAAGCACAACCAGCACCGCCCAGCGGCCGTGGGCGTAAAGCCGGTCTTGCATGTCGGTCAGGCGGTCCACGCCGCTCGCGAGAACCGCCCGCACTTCTTTGATGTCGGTGGGAAGGCCGAAGCGTTCCGCCGGATCGTGATCGGTAAGATTGAACTCTTCCGGTTTGTCGATCCGGCATCGCTTGACGATTTTGGCGAGCTTCATCGCCAAGGACAGCGCTCACTCATGCCACGGGTTGACGAAGAGGCCGACCATGCCGGCCACGCTCTTGGTGTGCGCCGGAGCTTGGCCGGGTGGCGCAAGCTTCGCTGCGACTTCGTCTCTGGTCAGGCCTGGCGGCATTTCGCTCGGCGCAAGATCGGTCGCGATCAGGATGAAGGCATAGTGATGGGCCGTTTGATTAGCCGGCGTGCACGGCCCCAAATAATAGCCGACGCCCTGGGTATTTTTGCCGCCGACATATTTATCGCTCGGCTTGCTCACTTCACCTTCGGCAAAGCCGCTGACCGAGGCCGGGATTCCATACGCCACCCAATGAACGCTGCCGCTACCGCCGCGGCCTTCGGGATCGGTCATCAGCAAAACCAAGCTTTTGGTGCCGTCCGGAATGCTGCTCCAGGACAATTGCGGCGACACATTATCGCCGACGCAGTTCGGATTATTCGGTGCGTTGGCTGCGCTATTGGCGACCTTTTTTGGCATCATTTTGCCATCGGCAAAGGTGGTCGATTTAAGGGTGAAAATCTCGGCGGCATCGGCCGTCGCCGCAGCAAAGCCCAATGCAATTATCGCTGCAACTATCGCCGTGGTAACCATACAAACGCGCTTCTCGAACATCGTTTCCTCTATGGCATTCGTTGACGTTTCCGCCGCGGCGCGTGCCGCGGCTTCACAACAACCCCAGGCGCATCTCGAAATTCCGCAAAATGCAGTCCGATTTTGCCATCAATTCCGTGAGCGGTCGACCAGCGCTCGCTCCTTGATCCATGGCATCATCTCGCGCAGCTTGGCGCCGATCTGCTCGATCGGATGGGCGGCGCATTTGGCGCGCATGGCCTTGAAGGACGTCTGATTGACCTTGTTCTCCAGCATCCATTCCTTGACGAATTTGCCCGATTGAATGTCGCCGAGAAT
>DASZCJ010000059.1:0-2507 GCA_035943155.1 Xanthobacteraceae bacterium
GGCTTGAAGCGGTCGCGGCGAGCCGCCCTGGCACGTTGCGGTAGCCTACGATCTTGACGCCGCCGAGTTCGGTCACCGCGTCGGGGCGGACGCCTTCGACATTACCGCCCCGTTCGACGGCGAGATCGACCAGCACCGAACCCGGCCGCATCGAGGCCACCATCTCTTTGTTGACAAGACGCGGCGCCGGCCGGCCCGGAATGAGCGCGGTCGTGATGACGATGTCCTGTTTTTTTATGTGTTCGGCGACCAAGGCGGCCTGCTTTGCCTGATACTCTTTTGACATTTCCTTGGCGTAACCGCCGGCCGTTTCGGCGGCTTTGAATTCCTCGTCCTCTACCGCGACGAATTTCGCGCCAAGGCTTTCGACCTGCTCCTTGGCGGCCGGGCGCACGTCGGTCGCGGTCACAATGGCGCCGAGCCGGCGCGCAGTGGCAATTGCCTGCAGGCCAGCCACGCCGGCGCCCATGATGAAGACCCGGGTCGCGGGGACCGTGCCGGCCGCGGTCATCATCATCGGCAGCGCGCGGCCGAACTCCGCCGCTGCATCGATGACCGCGCGATAGCCGGCCAGATTGGCTTGGCTCGACAGCACATCCATGACCTGCGCGCGGGTGATGCGCGGCAGGAGCTCCAGCGCGAAGGCGACGATCCCGGCTTCCGCCATGGCGCGCAGCGCGCTGTCCTGACCGTAGGGATCCATCATGCCGATGACGATCGCGCCCTTTTTCAGACGCGACAGTTCGGCTGCTTCCGGCCGCCGCACCTGGAGGACGATATCCGCACCGTTTATGGCGTCGCTGCTCAGCGCAGCGCCCACGGCCGCATAATCCGCATCAAGGATACCGGATTTGGTGCCCGCGCCTGGCTCAACCGCGACAGTGGCGCCGAACCCGATCATCTTTTTGACGGTTTCGGGGGTTGCGGCGACGCGCGACTCGCCCGCATCGGTCTCGGCAATCACCGCAACCTTCATGGACCCTCCGACCGCACGGCTTGGCTTGGCGCCGCTGCCGGTACATGCAACCGGTAATGCAATCAGATCACGTCAGGAAAAATGCCATCAGGATGAGGATGGCAACGACGATCGCCAACGTGACCTTCACCAAGGTCACGAAGTTGCGATAGGTATGTTCGTGAGCGGGATAATCATTGCCCGTTGCGGTCGCATATTCGACCTCAGCGTGTTCGGCCATTCCCATCTCTCCAAACGGCAGCGTGTCGTCTGAGCATGATCTGATCCGGAAACCGGTACCCACTTTTCGGGATCATGCTTTTGCGGCGGACTTAGCGTAATTGCGCTGGCAGGGCAACCACGTCGCTTTGCACGATTTTGCCGGCCCAATTTTGCTGACCCATCTGTCGTCGCACGGCAGCGCCGCAGCTTGCCGGCGCACAGCCAAGTCCCTACTCTTTAATAGAAATAGACAAAGTCGCGCAGAAACCAACACCCAATCATCGCATGCTGCGAAAAGAACAAAACGACCTTCTGACCGAGACCGCCCCCGGCAGCCCGATGGGCAAGCTGTTTCGCTGCTATTGGCTGCCGGCGCTGCTGGCCGAGGAACTACCGGGCAATGATTGCCCGCCGGTGCGGGTGAAGCTGCTGTCGGAGCGGCTGATTGCATTCCGCGACTCCGAGGGCCGCTATGGATTGATCGACGAGTTCTGCGCGCATCGCGGCGTGTCGCTGTGGTTCGGCCGTAACGAGGAAGGCGGACTGCGCTGCCCCTATCATGGCTGGAAATACGAGGTGACCGGCCAGTGCGTCGAGGTTCCATCCGAGCCGGTGGAGAGCGGCTTCTGCAACAAGATCAAACTCACGTCCTATCCCCTGGTGAAGCGCGGCGACGTGCTGTGGACCTATATGGGTCCGCCCGACAAAAAACCGCCGCTGCCGGAATGGGAATTCACGCTGGTTCCGTCGGAGCAGACTTTCGTTTCGAAACGCTTGCAGGAATGCAATTGGCTGCAAGCTCTGGAAGGCGGCATCGATTCCAGTCACGTCTCATTCTTGCATCGCGACGACTTGGGTTCCGATCCTCTGTTTAAAGGCGCCAAAGGCAATCAGTACAACCTTTCCGACATGCAGCCGTATTTCGAAGTGGTCGAGCAGCCCGGCGGGCTTTTCATCGGCGCGCGGCGCAATGCCGAGAACGGAAAATATTATTGGCGCATCACGCCATGGGTGATGCCGTGCTTCACGATGATTCCACCGCGCGGCGATCATCCGATCCACGGCCATTTCTGGGTGCCGATCGACGACGAGAGCTGCTGGGCCTGGTCATACGATTTCCATCCGGTGCGGGCGCTAACCAAGACCGAAGTCGATGCCATGAAAGACGGCGCCGGCGTGCATTGCAAATATATCCCGGGCACCTATCGGCCGCTCGCCAACAAGGACAACGATTATCTGATCGATCGCGCTGCGCAAAAGGCCGGCAAGACCTTCAGCGGCGTCGCGGGCTTCGCGATGCAGGATGCATCGTTGCAGGAAAGCATGGGGC
>DASZCJ010000060.1:0-4210 GCA_035943155.1 Xanthobacteraceae bacterium
CAAGGCAACTCGCCAGCGTGCTCTTGCCGCTGCCGCCCTTCATGGTGGCTACCGTTATGATCATGCGCCGCACCCCACGGTCTTTGCGAAAAGCCCGCGCAAAGCGAATCAGCGCAGAAGACGGTACCGGATTCGCGGCAAACTGCCTATCGGCTCATCGCGAGGAACCGACCGTGACGGCGATCGGACGGCGTCCGGCGAATTTGAACAGCGGCCGCCGCACGCGGTAGCGCGGCAGGCGATGGCGAACCAAGGCGAAACCGCCGAGCAACAGACTGGTCCAGACCGCGACGCTGAAATAAAGCGACATCCAGGGAATCTCGTCCTGCCATTGCGCGATGCTGTGCGTGACCACCCAGCGGCTGGCCAGATCGTGCAAACCCGCGAAAAATCCGAGAATTTGCTGACCGTCCGCCAGCTGGGCTTGCCACCGCAGCACATACATCGGCACGTCGATCATGGACATGAAAACCACATAGCCCGCGGCGCCGCCGGCCATCGCGGCAAGCGTCCATCGCGCGACGCCGCGAAAGCTTGCGGCGAGCCGAACAAGCGAGATGCCGACCAGCGCGAAGGTGACGGTCCAAAACGAGTTTTCCAGCACATTGCCGAGAAAATTCGTCGAGATCACCGCATACCATGAACAGGTTTCGGCGAGCGCAATCAACGGCACGATCAGCTTCGCGATATTTTTTGCCGTGTCGGAATGCGCGATGCGGCCGAGTTCGCGCAGAACGATTACCCATTGGATGGCAAAACAAAGCTCCGCTAGCGTGGCGACCGAGCGGCCGATCAATACGCTGGAGAGCCAACTGTCGAACAAACATATCCGCTCGACATCGGCGCGGGGAAGGATCGAGCGGAAGGCGCAGCCGAAAACATAGATGGCGCTCAGAAGCGCAAGCGGCTCCGCCGCAAAGATTGCATTTGCCGCGCCGAAAGGATTGGCCCGGTAAAGGGCCCGCAGGCAAAGCAAGAGGGTGATGTTCACGACGCTGACGGTGATCAGAAAACTCCACCACAGCGCCACAGGATTAGACCAATCCGACCAATCGAAGTGCATTTGTTCAGCTCAACAGAGGCGTGACCTTCCCCCTCGTCAGACTTTAACACTAGTGCGGTGGATTTGAGTCTCCTACAGTTTAGTCGGAAGCTCTCATAGGAGCTTCAAATCCAAAACCGCACTAGAATTATATATTTGGTAGTGTCCCTTTGATTCCGAAGTTCGGATGAGAGCGTGCCGACAAAGCGTGCGAACTTCGGAATCAGGACACTAGTGCGGTGGATTTGAAGCTCCTACAGTTTAGTCGGAAGATCCAAAACCGCACTAGAATTACGTATGGCTAGGCTGAGCTTCGCCGTTTGGACCTGCCGTGTGCCCCGCGGCATCAGGGCATGCCACATTTGCGGCGCATGGTGCTGCGACAGAGTTCGTGTCTTTCACAATTGACTTGCACAATTGGCATGCACAATTGGCATTCACAAACGGCATCCGCGGGGCGAGTAGGGCGACGCGTGTTGCAATGACTATCTGGGATGAATCCGCCAATGACCGGCTTCCTATTGACCGGCCGCGAGCGCGCGGGCCACGCGCGTGTTCGGCGCGCGGCCGATGGTACGGCATGCTGTCGGCCTTTGCCCTGTCGAGCTTTGCCCTATTGAGCTTGGCTCTTCTCGCGCTTGTCGCCCTTGCCGGCTGCGGCAGCGACGGCGCCGGCGCGGTCTTTATCGATCCGGGCCGCTACACGCTTTATCACTGCGACGAGCTTGCAAACCGGCGGAAAGCTCTGATTGCGCGCGAGGCTGAGCTGCGAGGTCTCATGGAAAGGGCAAGTGAAAGTGCGGCAGGGTCGGTGATTGGATCGCTGGCTTATCACAGCGAATACGATTCGGTGATCGCCGAACAAAAGCTTCTCCAGCGCAATGCCACGGAAAAGAACTGCAGCTTTGCGTCGCCGCTGCAAAGCGATCAGACGCTGCGCTAAGCTTTTTCTTTCTTCTTGTTACAGCGTTGCGACGGCGAAGGCGGCAGCGAATCCGGCGCCAGCAAGCGCGATGAGCGCGCCGGCGCTCGCCGCGGTCGCCTTGCCGGCAAAGCCGGCGGCATAAGCCGCCTTCAAGATGTTGTTGGAGGATGCGGCGACCAAGATCGCCGCGGCTAGGCCGGTATTCTCCACGCCCGCTACGCCGCCTTGTGCCAAATTAAGAACGAATGGGTCGACATCGGCGATGCCGACAATGGCCGCAAGCGCGTATATGCCGGAAACGCCGAATTGCGATTTGACGACCGTCAAGATCACTGAGTTTACAACGAACAGAAGCGCGAAGATCGCGGCGGCGCCGAGCGCAAGCGGATTGCCGCTTGCGGCGAGACGCATGATCTCGACAGGCTCCTTCTCCATTCTCTTGCCGAACCGATATTGCAATCCGCAGAATATGAAACCGGCCAGCGAAAGTGCGCATAATGGTACAGCCAGCGCGCGCGCGAGAGCGAGATTGAAAATCGCCACGATCGCCAGAATACGCAAATACATGATCGCGGTTGCGAGCGTGATGCCAGCTTGCGCCTGGCGCTCGAGTGCGGGGTGGGCTTTCGCTTGGCGTGCAAGCACGACGGTTGTCGCGGTCGATGAATAAAGGCCACCAAGCGCCGCCATCCATAGGCCGCCGACCGCCGCCGCCCAATAGCGCTGCACGAGATAGCTGACATAGGAAAACGTGCAGACCACGATGAGCGCGAGCCACGCATGGCGCGGCGTCATCGGGGTGAGCGTCGTGACCGGTTGGTTCGGCAGCAGCGGCAGCGCGATGCCGGTCAGGATCAAGAATTGACCGGCAGTGATGATTTCCCCGATGTCGAGACGGCGCGCCAGCGCATGAAGTTGCTCCCTACCAGTGAGCAACAACACCGAAACCACGGTCATAGTCACTGCGATCCACGGCGGCAGCGCCAGCGCGACCGCGCCAAGCAGATATGCGTGCATGTTGAGAATTAGCACCACAATTCCGGCCGGCGGTTCGCCCTGCTCGTCTACGGCGCCGACATAGGCCCGATAGTAAATGACTAGCCATGCGCCGAGGATGACGAGCCCGGCGGTGAATGGAACAAAGTGCGTGGGATCGAGCAAATAAAGCACGCCGCCTGCGAGCGCGAGCATCGGAAAGGTGCGGATGCCGCCGGGCCGTCGCCGCGTCGACTGCGCGAAAAAATCCTCGAAAGCAAGCCCGAGGAAGAAACTCAAGCCGAGCAGCAGCGCGATGCTAACTGGTGAAGGCACTAAGTTCATAACGGATTCGCGAGCCGAACAGAGAAAAACCGAACGTTTGCCGTCAAACTATAGGTGAAGCAGCAAAAAATGCGAGCAAACCGACGCGCTCAGTCAAGCAGCGCCATCAACTTTGCCTTTTTCTGCTTGACCTGATCGATGGTGCACTGCTTAGGCGCCTTGTCGGGACGCCAGCGCAGCACTCTGGTGCCATGCCTAAAGCGCTCGCCGGTGAAATGATCGTAGCAGACCTCGACCACGAGTTTGGGCTTAAGCGGCACCCATTCGGCGGAACGCTTGGTCGCCCAGCGGCTCGGACCGCCCGACGCATTGCCGGTAAAGCCCGGCGGACCGGCTAGCGACTTTAGCTTTTTGGTGAGTGCCGGCTTGTCCTGACGTTTGATCGTCGAGGTGAATCCGACATGATTGAGCCGGCCGCCACGGTCGTAGAGACCGAGCAGCAGCGAGCCGACCAGCGGGCTGCCCTCGTTGTAGCGGAAGCCGCCGACCACACAATCGGCGCTGCGCAAATTCTTGATCTTTTGCATGCCGGTGCGTTCGCCGGCGCGGTAGGCAAAGTCACGGCGTTTGGCGATGACGCCATCGAGTGTCGCGCCGGTGCGGCGCAGCCATCCCTTGGCTTCGTCAAGACTAGTGCTGGACGGTGAGAGGCGAATATGCGGCGAAGCGCGGCAGTATTTTCGATAGAAAAGCTCCAAAGCCCGGCGGCGCTGATCGAGCGGTTCGCCGGTCAGCAGCTCTCCGCTCGCGCCGACCAGGAGATCGAATAGGATCAACAGCGCCGGTGTCTCGGTTGAGAGCTTACGGATGCGGCTCGGCGCCGGATGAATGCGCTGCAACAGCGCGTCGAAGGAGAAAACGCCGTCGGCAGGAACGACGATCTCGCCGTCGAACACAAATTTCTTCGGTTTCAATTTGCCAAT
>DASZCJ010000061.1:0-13730 GCA_035943155.1 Xanthobacteraceae bacterium
GTCCGCGCCAACCCCAGATCGTGTGATAGGCGGCGCTCATCACGCAATGACGGGATGAGATGACCGAATTTTGGGCTTAAAGGATTTTAACGATGGCATGGCGATGCGAGCTGACCGGAAAGACGCGCCAGATCGGGCACCAGGTCAGCCATTCGAACCGCAAAACCAAGCGGCGATTTTTGCCCAATCTGCTCAACGTCACCATGATCTCCGACGCGCTCGGACGTTCAGTCCGATTGCGCGTGTCGGCAAACGCGCTCAAATCCGTCGATCATCGCGGGGGTCTTGATGCTTTTCTGCTCGCCGCAAAAGATGCCGAGTTGTCACCGCGTGTGCTCGAGCTTAAGCGCCAAGTCGTCAAGAAGCGTCAGGCGACAGCTTAGCTAGCTTTTTTTGGCGCCCAGTAGTTAGGACTGCAGCCGCCAGGGCAAGCGGCATTGCGCGTCACGCATGCAGCCGCCGCGGCCGTTCCCGTCGCGGCCGGTCCTCAACCGCATGCTCCTCGAACAATTCGGCGAGTTTTTCCGTCATCACCCCGCCGAGCTCCTCGGCGTCCACGATCGTGACCGCGCGGCGGTAGTAGCGCGTCACGTCATGGCCGATACCGATCGCGATCAATTCCACCGGCGAACGGGTTTCGATATCTTCAATCACCCAGCGCAGATGGCGCTCAAGATAATTGCCGGGATTGACCGATAGCGTCGAATCGTCGACCGGCGCGCCATCGGAAATCATCATCAGGATCTTTCGCGTCTCCGCCCGCGCCAACAGCCGCTTATGCGCCCAGTCGAGCGCCTCACCGTCGATGTTTTCCTTGAGCAGGCCCTCGCGCATCATGAGCCCAAGATTCTTACGCGCGCGGCGCCACGGCGCATCGGCCGCCTTGTAAATGATATGCCGCAAATCGTTGAGCCGTCCGGGATTGGCCGGCTTACCGGCGGCCAGCCAGGATTCGCGCGACTGTCCGCCTTTCCACGCCCGCGTCGTAAAACCGAGAATCTCGACCTTGACGCCGCAGCGCTCTAGCGTGCGTGCCAGGATGTCGGCGCATGTCGCGGCAACTGTGATCGGTCGGCCGCGCATCGATCCTGAATTGTCGAGTAGCAGCGTAACCACGGTATCCCTGAAATCGGTGTCCTTCTCGCGTTTGAAGGACAGCGGATGCAGCGGATCGACAATGACCCGCGGCAGCCGCGCGGGATCGAGCAAGCCTTCTTCCAGGTCGAATTCCCAGGCGCGGTTTTGCTGCGCCAGCAACAATCGCTGCAGCCGGTTGGCAAGCCGGGCCACCACGCCCTGCAGATGCGAAAGCTGCTTATCGAGATAGCCGCGCAAACGATCGAGCTCCTCCGGCTCGCATAATTCCTCGGCGCCGACGATCTCGTCGAAACGCGCCGTAAAGGGCCGGTAGTCGGGGCCACGTGGTTCGTTGCGCGGTTGTCGCGGACGCCATGGCTCGGCGGCGGTTTCCGAGTCGGCCATCTCCGCGTCGTCGGCCATTTCGCTCGCCGGCGCATCCACCGCTTCCGAGGCACTGTCGGGCAATTCGTCGGCCGAAGCCTCGGCTTCGGCGGTCATCTGTTCGCTTTCGGCAGAATCGGAGGCCTCGCCGTCCTGGCCGGCCTCGTCCTTCTGGTTGCGGTCTTCGCCCTCTTCGCCTTCGTCTTCGTCGGAGTCGCTCGATCGGTCCTCGCCCATGTCGAGGCAGTCGAGCAGATCGTGCACGACGTCGCCGAAGCGGCGCTGATCGGTAAGCACGCGCTCGAGCCGATCGAGATCGCGTCCGGCGCGCTCCTCGATCAAGGGCCGCCACAGGTCGACAAGTTTGCGCGCCATCGGCGGCGGCGTCTGACCGGTAAGCCGCTCGCGCACCAGCATCGCAAGCGCGTCCTCAAGAGGAGCATCGGCGCGATCGGTGATTTCGTCGAATTTGCCACGGTGAAAACGGTCATCGAGCATCGCGGCGAGATTTTTGGCGACGCCGCCCATGCGGCGGGCCCCGATTGCCTCGACGCGAGCCTGTTCGATCGCTTCGAACACTGCGCGGGCCTGTTGGCCGCCAGGCGCCAGCTTACGATGCACCGCCGGGTCATGGCAGGCGAGCCGCAATGCAATGGCGTCGGCATGACCGCGAACGATTGCGGCCTCGCGCTCATTAAGCCGCCGCGGCGGCTCCGGCAGGCGGGCTTTGCCGCCGGCAAGACCGGGCCGTTCCGAGGCAAAGCTGACTTCAAGATCGTTTTTGGCCGCGATGGCACGCAGACAAATGCCCACCGCCCGCTTGAAAGGCTCCGTTGGAGCCTCCTTCGCCGCACCTTTTGGTTTGATGTTGGACGACATGGCCCAGCTCGCCCTCCCGCTTACGGGAGAGGCTATTTAAGACAGCGCGACATTGACGGAGCTCTCCGGCAATTCCTGCCCGAAACAGCGCTGATAGAATTCGGCAACCAGCGGGCGCTCGAGTTCGTCGCATTTGTTGACGAAAGTGAGCCGGAAAGCAAAGCCGATATCGTTGAAGATTTCCGCGTTCTCGGCCCAGATGATCACCGTGCGGGGACTCATCACCGTCGAAATATCGCCGTTCATGAAAGCGTTGCGAGTCAGGTCGGCGACGCGCACCATCTTGGAGACGATGTCGCGGCCTTCCGCTGTCCGGTAGTGCTTGGCTTTGGCGAGCACGATTTCGACTTCGTTGTCGTGCGGCAGATAATTGAGCGTGGTGACGATCGACCAGCGATCCATCTGGCCTTGGTTGATTTGCTGCGTGCCGTGGTACAGGCCGGACGTGTCGCCGAGCCCAACTGTATTGGCGGTCGCAAACAGCCGAAACGCGGGGTGCGGCTTGATCACTTTGTTTTGGTCAAGCAGCGTCAGCCGGCCGGACGATTCCAGGACGCGCTGAATAACGAACATGACATCGGGACGACCGGCGTCGTACTCGTCGAAACACAGCGCAACATTATTCTGCAGCGCCCATGGCAGAATGCCGTCGCGGAATTCGGTGACCTGCATGCCCTCGCGAATGACGATCGCATCCTTGCCGATCAAATCGACACGGCTGATGTGACTGTCGAGATTGACGCGCACGCAGGGCCAGTTCAGCCGCGAGGCGACCTGCTCGATGTGAGTCGATTTCCCGGTGCCGTGATAACCGGTGACGATGACCCGGCGGTTATGGGCAAAACCGGCCAGGATGGCGAGCGTGGTCGGCCGGTCGAAGCGGTAATCCGGATCGAGTTCCGGCACGTGCTCGTCCGGCTCGGAATAGGCCGGAATTTCCAAATCACTGTCGATTCCGAATACTTGTCGGACCGAAACTTTCATGTCCGGCAGAGCGGGTTCTGTCGTTGTATCAGTCGCGAGGGTCATTGCTCCTCCGTGACCTCGGTTGCGCGGCGGCAAAACCGAGGCGGGAATCGACTAGTGTCCCGATTGCGAAGTTCGCACGCTCTGTCGGCACGCTCTCATGCGAACTTCGGAATCAAAGGGACGCTAGAATCAAAGGGACGCTAGCAAGTATATAATTCTAGTGCGGTTGGCTTTGACGTTCCTATTGGAGAGCTTCCGACTGAACTGTAGGAACTTCAAATCCACCGCACTATCGGCTCCACCGCACTCTCAGCGGTCGGCTGCGCGGTTACATCTAGCAGAAAGTTCCAACGCGGCGGAAGCCACCCCGAGATCAGCAGAAACCGGCCGATTTCAGGTAATTATAGGCTTGAATAATCTCCCGCAGCCGCGCTTCCGAACCACGGTCACCCCCGTTGGCGTCCGGGTGATGCCGCTTTACCAAAGCCTTGAACTTAGACTTGATATCGGCTCGGTTGGCGTCCGCTTCAAGCCCGAGGACATCGAGCGCGCGGCGCTGCGCATTGAAAATCTTGCGCCCCTCCGGCCTCGCATCCGCATGACTGGCGCGCTGAGCCCCCCATTCGCCCAACAAGGAGAACGGATCGTCGGCCGGCCAGTCGTGGCCCCGAAAGCCTTTGGCCGCCTTGCGGGCTCGTTTGCCGCCGATCGAACCCATCTTCCAGGTCGGGCGGTGCCCGGTCAGGGCCTCCTTCTGATATTTCGCGATCGCGTCTTCGCTCATCCCGGCGAAGAAATTGTATGAATTATTATATTCACGCACATGTTCGAGACAGAACTGCCAATACTCGGCGGCGCGCAGCCGGCCTTTCGGCGCCCGATGGGTCGCCGCTGCATTGCAGCCGGGCCACTGACAACCGGGAAGCTCGGCGCCGAGCCGGCGGTCCTGGTCGGGCTTGACCCGAATCCGATCGAACAGCGGTGAATTGGATCGCATCATGACGATTATGCGGACGCTTTGGCTGCGCGTTCAAGACTTGACAGGGGGCAAATCAGCGCGTCGTAGCGCTACTCCTAACGTTTTATTGTCGCCACGCGGCATGGTTAGCGTCGCCCGGACCGGATTTTAAGCAAAATGGGAATGCAAATGGGGATGCAAGACATCATCACGACAAAACTGGTTGCGGCTTTCGCGCCCGAGAGCCTGCACGTCGAAGACGAATCCCATTTGCATGCGGGGCATGCCGGACACCGGCCAGGAGGCGAAACGCACTTTCGCCTTTATCCTTTATATCGTGTCGCATGCGTTCCGCGGAAAGACCCGGCTTGAACGCCACCGCATGATCAACGCGGCGCTGGCAAAAGAACTGAAAAGCCGCGTCCATGCGCTCGCCATTCACGCGGCGGCGCCTGGCGAGACCAACTGACCCGTTGCTCCTGTCTTACACGGCTGGGGCGACGGCAGAAGACGACAGTTCAAGCTCCTTGAGAAGCCCGATCAGATCCAAGGGTGCGGTGAACATCGCGAGCTCGCCGTCAGCGCCACGCGGCCATTGTTCACGCGGACGATCCCAATAAAGCTCGACGCCGTTATCGTCGGGATCGCGCAAGTAAAGCGCTTCGCTGACACCATGATCGGAGGCGCCTTCGAGCGGAATATTTGCGGCGATCAGACGCTGCAAGGCATCGGCGAGCGCGGCGCGTGTCGGATAGAGCACAGCGAGATGATAAAGGCCGGTGGTGCCAGCTGCTGGCGGGTTGCCGCCGCGGCTCTCCCAAGTATTGAGCCCGATGTGATGATGGTAACCGCCCGCCGAAATGAACGCCGCCTGCGGTCCTCTGCGCTGCATGAGCTCAAAGCCAAGCACGCCGCAATAGAAGTCTAGCGCGCGCTCAAGATCGGCGACCTTAAGATGGACATGGCCGATGCGAACGCCGGCATTGATCGGAGCCTGGGTCATTGAGCTGGCCTTTGCGGTTAGCTGGCCTTTGCGGTTAGCTGGCCTTTGCGGTTAGCTGGCTTTTGCGGTGGGTTTGCGAGTAAGTGGCGCAACCCGCAAGGCTGTGATGCGGTTGCGCGTTTTGCGCAGCACCTGAAAACGGAAACCATGAAACGTGAAGCTCTGTCCCGGTTCCGGGATCGAACGGGTCTCATGAATGACAAAGCCGGCAACCGTGGTCGCTTCGTCGTCGGGAATGTTCCAATCCATCGCGCGATTGAGATCGCGAATCGGGACGCCGCCGTCGACATTGACCGATCCGTCCGGCAGCGGACGCACGCCGGGAACGGCGATGTCATGTTCGTCGGAAATATCGCCGACAATCTCCTCGACAATGTCTTCGAGGGTGACCAAGCCTTCGAGTTCGCCGTATTCATCGACGACAAGCGCAAACGGCGTCTTGCGGTGGCGGAACGCTTTGAGCTGTTCGGCGACGGGCGTGGTGTCGGGCACGAACCACGGCGGCTTCGCCAAAGCTGGAATGTCGATCTTTTCGGCATCGCCACCGGCCGCGTGCAGCGCGCGCCACAGTTCCTTGGCGTTGAGCACACCGATGACGTTGTCGGGCGAATTGCGCCACAGCGGAATTCGCGTGATCCCCGCCGCCAGAACGTCGTCGATCAATTGGCGTGGCGGCTCCTCGGCGTCGAGCATTACCATCTTGGTGCGATGGATCATCACGTCCGATACCGTGAGCTCGCGCAGATCGAGCAAGCCGCCCATCATGTCGCGGTCGAGTTTCTCCACGACGCCGGCGCGATGCATCAGATCAACCGCGCCACGCAGCTCCTCCCCCGGCGACAGGATCGATTGAATTTTGCCGACCGGCATGCCCAGCCCGTGTAAAATCCACCGCACCAACGATTCGACGAAGCGTAAAACGGGAGAAAGAAAGCGTACCGTCCGCTCCACCGGTTGCGCGACCGCTAGTGCCATGCGATCCGGAGCGTTGAACGCCGCGGTCTTCGGCAAAACCTCGGCGAGAATAAAAATAACGAGCGTCATTGCGAAGGTCGCATAGATGACGCCAGCCTCGCCGAAATAGGCAAGCATTATCCCGGTCGCCAAAGTCGAAGCGGCGATATTGGTGAAATTATTGGCAAACAAGATCGCGCCGAGCAACCGCTCGCGCGTCGCCAACAGCCGATTGACAATGCCGGCATCGCGATTGCCGTGTTTTTCCAGGCGCAGCATCGCCGCGCGCGAGGAGGCGGCCAGCGCGGTTTCGCTGGCGGAAAAGAACGCCGAGATCAAAAGACAGAGAACGACCGCAAACACGGTCAGCCAATCGACAATGCTCATCGTCCAGCAAGCTTCTCGCTCAAAAAAGCCCTTACTTGGCGCGCGTCGACCCCGGTTTCGATGACGACGGAGCCTATTGCCCGCGCCAGGATGAATGTAAGCATTCCGCGCTTTACTTTCTTGTCCTGGCCGATCAATTCCATCAACCGGTCAATGCCGGGGAGCGGGCCGGAAATATCGGATGGGCTGGTCGGCAATCCGACCTCGGCGAAATGGAGCCTTACCCGCTCAGCCTCCGATAATGCCAACAAGCCCTCACGCGCGGAGAACTCGAGGGCGAGCACCATGCCGATTGCGATCGCCTCGCCGTGCAGCAGGCGATCGGAAAATCCGCAGCCGGCTTCCAAGGCATGGCCGAAGGTATGGCCGAAGTTGAGGAAGGCGCGCTCGCCGGTTTCGCGTTCGTCGCGGGCGACGATTGCAGCCTTGGCGCGGCAAGCCACCGCCACCGCCTGTTCGCGCGCGGGGTTTGCCGACGAACTTTCGGCAAAGATCTCGCGCCAGTGCGCTTCCAGCCAGGCGAAGAATGCCGCGTCGCCAAGCAAGCCGTATTTCACGAGTTCGGCGTAACCGGCGCGGAATTCGCGTTTCGGCAGCGTGTCGAGCAGCGCGGTGTCGGCGACGACCAGGATGGGCTGGTGAAATGCGCCAATCAGATTCTTGCCGTGTCCGGAATCGATGGCGGTCTTGCCGCCCACCGAAGAATCCACCTGGGCCAGCAGTGACGTCGGAACTTGCACATAATCGAGCCCGCGCCGGACCACGGCGGCGGCGAATCCGGCAAGATCGCCAATCACCCCTCCGCCAAGCGCGATGACCAGATCGTCGCGCTCTATCTGCGCATTGAGAATGGCCTCGCAGACCTGCTCGAAGACGCGATAGCTTTTCGACGCTTCACTAGGCGGAACGACTATTTGACTCACCGGCACGCCGGCGCGCTTGAGTGACGACTCGGCGGCCGGCATGGCATGACGCGCGACGTTTTGATCGGTGACGATGAAAGCTTTGGCGCCAGGCCGGAGCGCGGCAATGCGCGTCCCAAGCGTGCTGATGACGCCGCGTCCGATCGCGATCTCGTAGCTGCGCGGCCCAAGCGCGACGGGGACGATGACGCAATCGCTGCGCATCAGGGCTGTCATTAGTGACCTCGCGGCGGCGAAGCGCCCAGAAACGCGGTCAGCGCTTCGATGATTTCGGTCACAATGGCGTCATGCGGCACGTCACGCGATTGCACGGTGATGTCAGCTTGCGCATAGATCGGCTCGCGCGTTGTCAAAAGGTCGCGCAAGGTGGCGGCGGGATCTTCGGTTTGCAGCATCGGCCGTTCCGCCTTGCGTTTGCTGATCCGCCGCAGCAAGACATCGAGCTCCGCCGACAGCCAGATCGAAACGCCTCTTTCCTTGATTAGAGCGCGGGTTGCCTCAATCATCACCGCGCCGCCGCCGGTGGCCAAAACCTGTGGGCCGCCGTTGAGCAGGCGCGCGATCACGCGCGCTTCACCGCTGCGGAATTCAGCCTCGCCATGGCGGGCGAAAATGTCGGCAATGCTCATGCCCGCCGCTCGTTCGATCTCGGTATCGGCATCGACGAACGGGACACCAAGCCGGGAGCCGAGCCGGCGGCCGATCGACGATTTGCCAACGCCCATCATGCCGATGAGCACGATTGAGCGATCGCCCAAGCGCGCCAGGATGGCCGGCGCCGAACCGTTTTCCTGATCTTTTTGCGTAGCAATATCAATCATTTAAATCTTTCAGATCCGATCGAACACTGGCCCATTGCCAGCGACAACTAATAGGCCAACGGCAACATAAGCACAGCGAGCAGTTGCGACGCGGCCGAAACGGCGATCGTAGCCGGTCCCGACGCTATGACCAACGCCGATGCTCGTGTGCGTCGGACGAGGCTCGCGTTTGTGATTCACCAGTAGTCCTATCCGCGGAACCCAAACCCAAAAACCGCACGAGCATTAATATATTTGCTAATTTCGCTTTTGATTTGATTCCGAAGTTCGCATTGAAGGCGCGGGGCGAATAGCTGCGAAGCGCAGGATCGACACGCTAGTGCCGCGAATTCGCGCAAGTTGCGGAGCGCTCGGATGCGAACTTCGGGTTCAGAGGCGGCGCTACAAGGATAGAGTTGCTAGTGTCCTTATCGATTCCGAAGTTCGTACGAGCGCGCACGAAAATTACGAACTTCGAAATCGGGGACACTAGAGAATGCCGAGCTTATTGCGGCTATTAACTGTAATTGCGGTTTTGTGTGCTGTCGTCTATGGCGGCCTATACGCGCTTGCGCATTTCGTGGAGCCGAAGTCGCGCGAAATCTCGGTTTCGGTTCCTCCCGATAAATTTTTTAAGGAGCACTGAGAGCGTTCATGGCCCGCGCACCTGCGGCTGCAGCGCAACATTCCGACCAGCGGCTTATCCGCCTTTACCTTGACATGCTGGCGGCGGAGCGCGGTGCCGGCTCCAATACGCTCGCCGCCTATGAACGCGATCTTTACGACCTTGCCACGCACCTCAAACGCGTGCGGCGGTCTATCGCTGCGGCGCGCACAGCCGATTTGCGGGCATATCTCGAAGAGCTTTCGCGGCGCGGCTTGCAGGCCGCTACCGCGGCGCGGCGGCTTTCGGCAATCCGCCAGCTTTACCGGTTTCTCTACGCGGAAGGTCACCGCAAGGATGATCCGGCGGCCGTGCTCGAGGGGCCCAAGCGCCAACGCGCCTTGCCGAAGATTCTCACGATCGCTGAAGTCGATCGCCTGCTACGCGCAGCGGGTCAATGCGACCCGGCGGCGCCGCTGGGAGTGCGTTTGCGCGTGGCGCGGCTCGCCTGCCTCCTGGAGATCCTGTATGCGACGGGACTGCGCGTTTCCGAACTCGTTGCGCTGCCGATCGCCGCCGCGCGCCGGGAGATCCAAGTCATTGTGGTGCGCGGCAAGGGAAACAAGGAACGTCTGGTGCCGCTGAACGATGCCGCACGCCGCGCCGCGCAGGACTATCTCGCGCTTCTTGCGCTGTCAGGCCGCGATGCGCAATCGAAGTGGCTGTTCCCTTCATTCGGTGAAACCGGGCATTTGACACGCCAGCATTTGGCGCGTGAATTGAAGAGCCTTGCGCGAGCGGCAGGATTGCGTGCCGAACAGATCAGTCCCCATGTGCTGCGCCACGCTTTCGCCAGTCACCTCCTGCATAATGGCGCCGATCTACGCGTGGTGCAGACGCTGCTCGGGCATGCCGACATTTCAACCACGCAAATTTACACGCATGTCCTGGAGGAACGCTTGAAGGGGATGGTGCGTGACTTGCACCCGCTGGCGCATGAATAACATGAATAATATGTCTGCCCCTCAGCAAACCCCTTTGTGCAAGTAATTTGCCGCATGCGCAGCTATCTCGATTTCGAAAAGCCGGTGGCCGAACTGGAGGCCAAGGTGGAAGAATTACGCGCGCTGCAGAGCGACGGCGATTCCACCGCAATCGGCGAAGAGATCAACCGCATCGAAGGCAAGGCCGCGGTCGCTCTGAAAGAACTCTACGGCGGGCTGACGCCATGGCAGAAGACGCAGGTCGCACGCCATCCGCAACGGCCGCATTGCCTCGATTACCTGGCGGGACTGATCAGCGAATTCGTCCCGCTGGCTGGCGATCGTAAGCATGGCGACGATGCAGCCATCGTCGGCGGCTTCGGCCGCTTCCGCGGTGAAAGCATCTGTGTGATCGGTCACGAGAAGGGTTCCGACACCGACAGCCGGCTTGCACACAATTTCGGTATGGCCCGGCCGGAAGGTTATCGCAAAGCGGTACGCCTGATGACGATGGCTGACCATTTCGAGATTCCGGTGTTGACCCTGGTCGATACCGCGGGCGCCTATCCCGGCATCGGAGCCGAGGAACGCGGCCAAGCCGAAGCGATCGCTCGCTCGACCGAAGCCTGTCTCACGATCGGCGTACCAAACGTCGCCGTGATCATCGGCGAGGGCGGCTCCGGTGGCGCGATCGCGATCGCTACCGCCAATCGGGTGCTGATGCTGGAACACGCCATCTACAGTGTGATTTCTCCGGAGGGCGCTGCCTCGATTCTGTGGCGCGACACCGCAAGAGCGGAGGATGCGGCGTCCAGCATGAAGATTACCGCGCAGGATCTGATCCGCTTTGGCGTGATCGACATGATCGTGCCGGAGCCGACCGGAGGCGCCCACCGCGACGCCGCTGCCGCAATCAGCACGACAGGAGAGGCAATTGTTGAGGCGCTTGGCGAATTGCGCGGGCTTGATCGGTCCACAATCGTGCGGCTGCGGCGGGAAAAATTCGTCGCGCTGGGGCGCACGCTGGGATGACGACCGAAGGCGCAAACTAACCCTCTGCCCGGCGATTGCCACAATATCGCCGCGATTCCTCCACGCGCCGGGGCGTGGTTGCTAAAGCATTGGATTTCCGCGCCGAATTCGACGATAATTTACCAATCATTTAAGCAAGGGGGTGTTCAAGCTTAGGGCCGGCGGCGGTTGCCTTGCGAAAGCCGCCTCTTGCGGATATCGATTAAGCAACTGATGGCACGGGGGATGGTCCATCTGTCGGGGAATCTCGTCTTGATCCGCGCCCACCTCATTCGCGCGCTGGCGCGCAGCGCCGCCGGTTTGCGTGTGCTCATGACACCTGCGTTCGTGAGATCTGCGTTCGTGAGAGCTGCGTTCGTGCGATCGGCGGCTCTCGCCGGCGCCTTGGCGCTCGCCGGTTGCTACGGCGAGGAGGGCTACCAGCTGCCGAGCAAGGCGATGAAGGAAATCTCGCCTGAAATGCTGGCGCTCCTGCAAAAGAAAAATATGCCGAAAGATTCGCCGATCCTCGTTCGCATTTTCAAGGAGGAATCGGAACTGGAAGTGTGGAAGCAGGACACCACCGGCCTCTATCAACTGCTCAAAGTCTACCCGATCTGCCGCTGGTCGGGCGAATTGGGCCCGAAGAAAGTCGAAGGCGACCGCCAGGCGCCGGAGGGTTTCTATTCGATCACGCCTGGTTTGATGAACCCGAATTCGAACTACTACCTCGCCATCAACATGGGCTTTCCCAACGCCTATGACAAAGCCAATGGTTATAGCGGCGGATTTCTTATGATCCACGGCGACTGCTCGTCGCGCGGCTGCTACGCCATGACCGACGAACAGATCGGCGAAATCTATTCCGTGGCGCGCGAGTCGTTCCTTGGCGGCCAAAAGCAATTTCAAATTCAAGCCTATCCATTCCGCCTGACCGCGGCGAACCTGGCCCGGCATCGCACCAATCCGAATTTGCCGTTCTGGAAAATGCTGAAGGAAGGCAACGATCATTTCGAGGTGACGCATCTCGAGCCGAAGGTCGACGTCTGCGACCGGCATTATGTGTTCGACGCGCAGCCGCCGGCGAACTCGACCAAGGACCTTTCTTTCAGTCCGACCGGCCACTGCCCGACCTATGAAGTGCCCGAGGAGATCGCCGGCCCGGCACTGGAGAAACAGCGCAACGACGAATATCAAATCGCGCAATTGACCAGACTGAATGCGCCGGTGGCGCCGATCACGATGGGCACCGATGGCGGCATGAATCGCGTGTTCGTCGCCAAGCTCGAAGAAACCTCGCCGGTCTATGACAATGACGGGCATATCCACGCGCCGCCGATCCATCCCGGCATGCCGCGGCCGATGCTCAGTGGCCCGCGCGAGGACCCGCAAGCTGGCTTAAAAACCGCTTCGATCCAAAAGCCGAGCTTGTTTGGTGGCCTGTTTGACCGCACGACGACCCAGAGCACCAACCAGGTCGCGTCCGCAGACTCAAGCCAGGACAATTTCTTCACGCGTCTATTCAAGCCGAAGAGCGATACCGCCCAGCAGCCGGCCGCGCCGCAAGGCGCCGCACTCGCCGGGTTGCGCCCGGCAGCGGAAGCTCGCAAGATCGAAACTGCGAAATCCGAGCCGCAAAAAACAGAAACGCAAAAACCGCAAGCGGCGATTGCCACCGCGCCGTCGCCGCCGCCGGCGCCGCAAGTGGCCAGCGCGACCACGCCGCCGCCGAGCGGCAGCCTGATCAAGGGCGCACAACCGGTCATTCCAACCGGCTCGTTCGACAGCCGCTGGGCCGGACTTCAGTAATCAGAGATCACGGATTTAGGTATCAGGGACTTGCTGATGCCTGATGCCTGACAACTAATTCCCGTCAGGCGTACCGCCCGTGGCAATGCTTGTATTTTTTGCCTGAGCCGCACGGACAAGGCTCGTTGCGGCCAACCTTCCCCCAGCTCTGCGGGTCCGCAGGATTACGCGGCGGCGCCTGCGGCCGCGCCGCCGCCGATCCAGGCGCTGAGCCCGCAGGCAGTGCGCCACCCGCAATGCGTCCGCCGGCCGGCCCGATCCCGTGCCGCGCCAACGTTTCGGCGCCGGCCATCGCCAATGCCATCTCATCGTCACCGGTCGCCGGATCGATTTTGTGCGCTTCCATGGCCGGCAGCATTGCCGGCTGCTGCGGTGGCGCCGCTTGAATCTCGACACGCATCAACTGCGCCGTGACCGCTTCGCGCAGATTCTGGCTCATGGCTTCAAATAAGCTGAACGCCTCCGCTTTGTATTCGTTGAGCGGATCGCGCTGGCCATAACCGCGGAAGCCGATCACCTGGCGCAAATGATCGAGCATGACGAGGTGTTCGCGCCAGAGATGGTCGAGCGTCTGCAGCAGAATCGATTTCTCGATGTAGCGTATGACGTCGGGACCCCATTGCGCCACCTTCGCCGCCATATACTCGTCGGCGCGGCGTTCGACGCGCGTGAAGATTTCTTCGTCGGCAATGCCTTCTTCCTTCGCCCATTCGTCGGCCGGAAGATCAAGACCGAGCACACGCTTGAGCTCCTCACGCAGCCCGGCGGCATCCCATTGCTCCGGATAGGCATTCTCCGGCACGTGTTTGGCTACCAGATCGTCAATCACGGTATGCCGCATGTCGGCAACCACCTCGCCTACGGCCTGATCTTCCATCCATTCGACGCGCTGGTCGAAAATGACCTTGCGCTGATCGTTCATCACGTTGTCGAACTTCAGGAGGTTCTTGCGAATATCGAAATTGCGCGCCTCGACTTTTTGCTGCGCC
>DASZCJ010000062.1:0-1595 GCA_035943155.1 Xanthobacteraceae bacterium
CCATGCCGCGATCGATGCGCAGATCGCCAACGGTCACGACGATCCGCTTGATTTCGACGTCGACAGTTTTGCCAGGAGCCTTGAGGGCGTGATTGCAAAATTGGGAACGCTCGATCAGGTAGAAGCCTCTCACTAATAGCCGTCCAATAAGGACGTCAATGTCCGCTGTTGTGCCAAAAGCGGGCTCATGTAGTGCGGCAAAGAGGATCGTTATTCGATCACCTCGTCGGATCTAACGACCTGCTCGAACATAGCGCGCCGAGTGGACTCACCAAGTGCCCGGTGGACACCGCTTCGTCGGCTGGAGATTAACCTCAGCCACGGCGCTGCGTGGAAGGCGCTCATCAGCAGATACATCAGCGTCATTCCGCTCATCGGCGACGAGCCTTGCATCGCCATGCAGAGAATGTCCGGCTGGCCGCTGAATAAACCCGTCCACAGCGCCATAATGGCGAACGTGGGCGCGGCGGCGAAACCGAGCCAGCCGGCCGCGCCGGAAGCGGCACGGCCGCCCCCGGCACAGGTCTCGACGTCGTGACGCACGACAGGAGAAATCGACATGTCAGTCATGGCCGTACCTATCGTGGTGACGCCACCAGACACCCGCCTCGTTGCGGCCCTTGGGGGCACGGTCGAGCCACTGATACATGCCCCACAGGCCGTCTAGCCCCCGCGCGTAGGTCGAATAGGTGTGGTAGACGACGCCGTCATCCAGCACGAATGCGCTCATGCCCGGCCTCTCGCGCACATACGCGACCGGATCAGCGCCGGCCATGGCCGCGTTCTCGACGACGACGGGCGGAACCGTTTTCGCGTCCATCGCGTGAGTGCCCCGCGCGTAGTTATATTCGAAGCCGCCTCGGCGCTGTTGCTCTTCGGTGATCGAGACGTTGAAGTCGTAGTTGAAGCCACCGCCGACCGAAGATGCCCAGGGAAACGTCCAGCCCATCCGCTGCTTGAACGCCCGCAGCTTCGCAAGCGGCGCCCGCGACACCGCCGTGAATGCGACGTCGTGATTTTCCAGATGGACAAAGATGCCGTTGAAACCGTCGGCGATCGCCGAGCAAGACGCGCACCCCGCCTTGTAGTCGGGCCCGAACATGAAGTGGTAGACGAGAAGCTGCGAGCGCCCATCGAACAGATCCTTCAGCGTCTTGCTGCCGGCCTCGGTGTCGAACGTGTAAGTCTTGTCGACCGGGACCCAGGGCAAGCGCTGGCGGAGCTGCGCGATCTCGTCGCTGCGCCGCGTCAGGTCCTTCTCGGCGGCGAGCAGATCGAGCCGCGCTTCCAGCCACTTGTCGCGTGTTGCGGTAATATGTGTCGTCATCTTTTCTCTCCTCTCGTTGCCCGAGGCGCCGACCGCGTTTCTGCGGCGGCTTGCCGGGTGTTGATCGTGAGATAGATTTACAGCCGGCTATTGGACGGCTGGGAGTGACAAGTGTGTCGGGATTTGAATGGACTCGCTGATCACGGCCGCGGCGCGCGCGCTCGCGTCGGGTGATGCGCTCGGCGCGCTAAACTACATCGCCTTGCGCGACGATCCGCCGGCGCTGGCGCTTCGCGGCATCGCGATGGCACAGCTCGGCGATCTCAGC
>DASZCJ010000063.1:0-11645 GCA_035943155.1 Xanthobacteraceae bacterium
GTCGTGGTCGACCGTCCTTGACTGTTGCGGCAGCGCGCAGGGCTTTGCCGATCGCGAGCAGTTTCGCGTGCTGTTTCTCGACAAACGCAATCAGCTTATCGCCGATGAACTGCAGCAGGTCGGCACCGTCGATCATACCCCGGTCTATCCGCGCGAAGTGGTCAAGCGCGCGCTCGAACTATCGGAGACTAAACGATCAGTTCCAACTGCTGCTCAGCGCTGCTCGTTACTATCCCGGTCCTTGACGGACACATGATAGACGACGCCGTCCCAGGCATTGTGCGATAGTCGGCAAGGACGGCCATGCGAGCTTCAAGGGGCTGCGGCTGATCTAGCTCGCGGACGTCTGCCAAAAGCGGCGCCGCCTTCTAGCGCAGGCGACGTCGGCTTTTGGGCAATGAGCGTTATAACGACGAACTGCAATCCGATCAGCGCGCCGGCAGCCGAGCCGACAATCACGTAGAAACTGTCCCATTCAACGAGCTCTGGCATATGAGCACCTGAGTTTCAGATCGCGAGCAGAATGACCCCGCAGACGATGAGCGCAATCGTCCAAACCAGATCGAGATTGATCCAGCCGCGGCGCAGGAACGCGACGCCGATCCATTTGTAGACGACGATGGAAACAATTCCGATGGTCGCCAGCATCGCCGCGGTGTGCACGCCGAGTGCAGCGAACGCGATCGGCAAAGAGGCGCCTACCGTCAAGGCGTGTGTCGGTGAAGCCGCGAGGCAAAGCGGGATCACCGCCGGAACCAACATCAGCCCCGCGCCGTGCGCATTCGCCATCAGAAATGACCACAGGAATAAACCGCCCAGCCCGACCTGCATGCCAAACCGCACTTTATGACGCCGCCCGTAAAGAGCATGCCAGGCAGCCCAGCCGAACAGCATCGCGGCAGCGAGCGGCCGCAACAGGCCGGGGTCAAGCACGAGCCCGAGCGCCAGCACGAGAAAGAGAACGAGCGCGATAGCCAGCGCATGGCCAAGCCCGATTGGCAGCAGCGACAGCCAGACGATGCGCTCGCTGCGGCGGTTGAGCCCAAGCGCGACGGCAAACAGCCAGCCCATCGCCGGGTTGATGCCGTGAAACAGACCGAGCCCCGCGATCGCAAGCCAGAGCCAGATTTCGCTCGACACGGCCGGCGTGCTCACAGGCCGTAGGCCGTCATGGATAGCAGTAGGAATCCGAGGAGCAATCGCCGCCCTGCAGGCGGACCTGGTGTGGACGCTGTCCCTTTGGCCAGTCGATAAAGAACTTCGGATCGAAGGTGATGCCGCCGTCTGACTTGGCGTCGAGTTTCACCATCCAGCCGTCGATTCCCTCGGGATAGAATTGCGGATCGATGGCGCCATAAAGTGAGTTTGTGAAGTAGACCCGCCGCCCGTCGCGGCTCACTTCCACCATCTGCGGGCCGCCATTGAGCTTGCCGTTCTTTGCGCCGTTCTTGGCACCCGGATGCGTCGCGCGCGAAACAATGCCGCCGATGCGGACCTTGCCGGTGAGTTTGGGATTGAATGGGTCCGAGACGTCGTATTGCTGCAGGTCGCCGGTGCCCCAGCAGGCCACGTAGAGAAAGCGGTCGTCCATCGATAGATCGATATCGGTGACGAGCGGCGGTACCGCCTTGAAACCCTTGAGAACGGGCGGCAGCAGATCGGGGTCGGCCGGCTCGGCAGGAATGGAAATGATTTTCTTCACCGCCCATTTGTCGCCGTCGCGATACCAGGTCCAGATCGACGACGATAAATCCTTCAAGCTGATGACGCAGTTAACGAAACCATATGGTTTGGTCGGGTCGTGCGCCGGTCGCAATTCGAAAACGAGCTGGTGCTCTTCGCCGAAATCGATTGTCTGCAGGTGCTTGCGTTTGGTGAAATCCCAGAAATGCAAGCGGCGGCCGTATTTGCTGCCCAGCAGAATCTCCGGCACTAGGCCGTCTTCGAAAGTATCGGGCGTGCCCCATTCGCTGGTGACCATGGTGTCGAAGCCGAGATGCCACCAGGCGTCATAGCCGAGCAGCTGCGGGCCACGATCCACTTCCCAGCGGCCGAGCGGTTCGAAACTCTCGTGGTCCATCACAAAGACGCCGCCGGGCGCCTTGCCATCCTTGTTGCCGAGCGCGGCGACATAGATACCGCCCGGCCCGCAATGCACCGTGTGCGGCCGCGTATAGCCGGTTTTTTCGGCGAGTTCCTGCGGCTCGATGACCTTCACGATCTGCGGCCGGCGCGGATCGGGTTTGGTGTCGAGAATGTAGATTCGCGATGAACGCAGGCCGGGAACGACCAGATAGCGCCGCTCAATATGGGGATGCGGCGCATTGGGACACAGACAGGACGAGCACGCGTTCCAGCCGAAATGGTGGAATTCGTCGCCGGCGTGGGTGGCCGCGACGGTGCCGATGATGCTCGAATAGGATCGCGAGTTCGGATCGAGATCGACAACCGCGATACTGTCCGGCGACTTTCGCGCCGGATCGAAAGCCGCCACGTAAGCAAGCTGTTCTGGCGGTGCTTTCGCCGCCAAACGGGGCGACGGATAGAAGCTCGGATCGGGCTGCCAGGTAGCCATCGCGTCCTCCCCTTCGTTGAGCTCATTATGCCATAGCTGCAAGAATATCAGCGGGCTGGCGAGAGTCGATAGCGACGCCCGGAGGCGGCGTGACGCGAACCAATCCGGTCCGGGCTTGAGCGGATCGGCGCGCTTTACCGAGTGGAATTATTCTCACGCGCATCTCATGTCCGGCGATTTGAGGGCGCGGGTGCGCGCATAACGCTTCGCTAACTTTCCGGCGCACATACTGGCTTCGATCGGGCGGGTTTGGTCGCATCATTGCGAATCGCGCTTATTGAGGGGACGAGGACGCGTTGATCGGACTTCTGAGAAAACCGTGGTGGGTTGGACCATTGGTCGCTGGCGTATCGTACAGCCACTACAACGGCGGCAAGCCACCCGAGCCGCCCGCCGTCAGTGGTTACGAGGTCGTCCATAATCGGGGAAACCTGCCGCGCAACGGCCGCCTTGTCGTCGTTGCAACTTGTCCGGCCGGCAAGCGCGCCATCAGCGGCGGCTATTCGACGCCGAGTCCAGGTGATACGACGGATTTTTCCAATCCGGAGAGCAACAACGCCTGGAAGGTCAGCTTCAAGAGCAATGGCGGCAGCGGTAATGCTTCTGTCTACGCGGTCTGCGTCAACGCCAATTAGCGCGCACTAAGCGATCCGCACAGCGCGGCTGATCCAGATCATCCTCTAAGCGCGGCCTCCTTGCCGGTATTTTATGCTCACCGACGACAGGTGCTCGCCGAAATGGCGATCGAGCCAGCCGAGAAACGAAGATAACAGCCGCGCTTCATCGCCGCGATCCGGCGACTTGATGACCGCCTCCACGCCCTCGGATGCACCCGGCTCCAAATTGATCGATCCTTTGTAGCGGATGTGCGTCCATTTCACGCCCTTGCGCCTTCGCGCGCCTGCTCGTGAGAACGTTCCACGTCCGCTGCGGCGGATTTCGGCTTGTTTCCTGATCATTGCGCTGTAAAGACGCGTACGGTCGCTAGGGACAATCTCGAGTAATTTCATGGCCAGCTCCATGATTCGCTGTCGCTGGCCAGCATCGCATGTCAACGCGCAATTGTTGAGCATTGTTTGATCGCTTATCAGCAAATAAGCCGTTTTATCGCCGCGGCTGAAACCGCCGGCCTACCAACCGTCTGGCGTACATCTGACCGGTGAATTCGATTACGTGGATCGCATTGGATGTAATCGCCTCCCGGTGCGTTGGCGAAACTGACCGTCACCGCGCTCGTCAGCAGGGCGAGGACCAGAATCGTCTTTTTAAATATCATTCTAACGCTGCGCTCGTGCATGACACTCGTCCTTTGTTGTGTCGTTGGCTTCACATGACTTGACCGGCGCGCACAAGATTTATTCCAGAGGTCACACGAGGTGTTGATCACGCTAACCGCCCCGATGGCGTGCTAGTGATTTGGCGAGTAGCGATGTCACGTCGGCTGGCGGCGCATCGCCGGCCCAGGCGATGTAGCGATCCGGACGAATGAGGATGAGTTTGGCTTCATAAGCGCGGCGGCCTTGATCGTAACTATCGCGCAAAATTTTCAACGGCAGCTGCAGCGCCCCGCCCGCTCGCGCGAAAGCCATCGCGGTCGCGTCCTGCGCATCGAAAGCGAGCAGCGTGAACTCGCTACCGAGCTCCTCGAAAACACTGCGGCCCGATGAAAGCAGCTGCGGCGGCAGATGATGGCCGGCGCGCGCTTTGAACGTGTGCGAGCCGCGGGCGCTGCTGACGCCGCCACGCGGGCCGCAGACGATCGGCGATCCTTCGTAATGCGGTTCGTAGGTCAAAACATTCGGCGCGCCGGCATTGGTATGGTTCTGCCATGCCCGTGCAAATTCTACCGGATCGCGCTCCGGGCTGTAGCGGCGCAGGAATTCGCGGTCGCGGCGGATGCCGGCCTCGATGAAGTCTTCCGCAGTCTCCTTAAAAATCGGCCGCCGCTCCTCGCTATAGCTTGCCAGCAGTGCCTCGCTGCCCCAACCCTTGAGCGTCGCCGCAAGCTTCCAACCGAGATTGACGACATCGTCGAGCCCGTTGTTGAGGCCATAGGCGCCATAAGGCGGATGCGAATGCGCGGCATCGCCGGCGATGAAGACGCGACCCGCCCGGTAGGTCTCGGCGACCGCGATGCGTAAATCCCAGAAATCGACATAGTCGAAATGGCAGGCGAACGGGAAGCCGGTGGCTTTCTGCAACAACGCATGAAAATCGTAATTATCGCGTGTCGTGTTGGCCGGCACCGGCGAATGGAAGAACCAGCTTTCGCCGACATCGACTCGGCCGAAGAATTGCCAATAGCCGTTGAGATCGGGATGAATGACGCGATAGGTCGAGCGGGGCGGAAAACGCTTGAGCTTCTCGTGCAGCTCGCGCGAGCGGAACAGCGCCAGTACCATTAATTGCTTAAAGTCGGCGCCGCCGCGCGCTATGCCGGCTTGTTCGCGCACGATCGAATGCGCGCCATCGCAGCCGACGGCGTAGTCGGCTTGCAACAGCGCCTGTCCAGCACCGCCGTCTTCCGCAATCGCGACTTCGACGCCGGCCGCATCCTGGCTGATCGATTCGGCCGTCCAGCCGAACCGGGCTTCCACATTGCCGAACTGGGTGAGTCGCGTGCGCAAAACGTATTCCGCTTGATATTGCGGCAGCCGCTCGTTCTCCTGGAAATAATAGGGATTGACGATTTCGCGCAGCGGCGGTGCGGACCAATATTCGTTGTTGAGATCGCGGTAGGCAACAATCCCGCTCATCGGATATGACGGCGGCAGAATTCGCGCGGCCCGCAACGCATCCGCAACGCCCCAAAAGTAGAAGTGCTCCACCGAGCGTTGCGTGAGATTTTGCCCCTTGGGGATACGCTGCGGCTCGCGCCGCCGCTCGATGAGCGCGCAGGCGATCCCGCGCTGACCGAGTTCGACCGCGAGCGCCACGCCAACCGGCCCGCCGCCGATAATGACGACCTGATACCGTTTTTTCATTTGAGCGAAAGAGCTGTCCGTTACTGCCGCACCAGCAAGATCGGGTCAGCCGATTCCGGCACCCGCTGCCACGTATTGGGCTCGCTCTCCTCAAATTGCCAGGTTTGCCCGCGCGCCGACAGCAGCACCAGTTCGCCTTGGTCCATGCGCCACGCGTTTGGATTAAAACGCGTAACCAACGGGTCGCAGCCCGCCTTTAAGCGCAGCGCCATGGCGTCAACTCCGGCCGGGCTGTTCGCCAGCGTTAGCGTACAGATCGCCTTTCCAGAGCCGCGCGCAATGACCCAATCGCCGAACATGTCCTCGGCCGAGCGCATCGGGGCTACGGCGGCGCTCTGGAGAATGTAGCGGCCTTCGCCGGGCGTGAAGCCGTCGTACATGCCGCTTTCGGCTTCGGTAAGCTCGACGACCGCTTCGCCTTGTTTGTCGAGCAGACGCAAACCGCCGTAATTATCGACCGCCCAGCTCGAAATATCCTTAGTCGATGGAAATAGATCAGCGCAGCTCTTGTCGACATCGACCCGCCGGCCGCCGGCAGCCGCCTCTGTGCGGAAGGTAAAGCGGCAGACCTTGTTGTGGTCGGCGTTGGAAAATTCCCAAACGCCGATCATCGCGTTCACGGCGTCTTCCGCACTGGAGCGCGACGGCGCATTCTGATCTTGCGGATTTTCCCCTGCTGAACCTTCCAGGGGTTGGTTCTGTTCGGTTTTTGGTTGCGTGTTGGTTTGCGCGAGATCTTGCGCAAAAGCGGCGCCGGCGAACAGGTTCGCCGCAAAAGCCGCAACGATCGCGAATTCATAGGCGTTCATATGCGTCACGCTAAAGCGAAACGGTTTTTGGGTTGAATCGCCATTTCGCTTTAGGTTGTTGTTTGAGCATGATCTTTTCCGAAAACCGGTTTCCACTTTTCGGGATCATGCTTTAGCACGGGTGCGCCACGGCGTCATGCGCTGGTGCAATTCCCGCCGCGAGGTCTGCATGCCGCCAAGCGGCAAGATTCAGTTTTTCCAAGATGTGAAGGGTGTTTCCGGCACCGGCGTCAGCGGCGGCTTGCCTGCGGCCCAGGCGGCAATGTTGTCGACGACGAGCTGATCCATCCGCTCGCGGGTGTGAACCGAAGCCGATCCGAGATGCGGGAATAATACGACGTTGTCCATCGCTATTAGTTCCTGCGGCACCTCCGGCTCCTTGGCGAAAACATCCAGGCCCGCCGCCATGATGCGTTTTTCCGCCAGCGCCTTGACTAAAGCCGGCTCGTCGACGACCGAGCCGCGGGCCATATTGATAAGGATGCCGTTCGGCCCGAGTGCGTTCAGCACGTCAGCATTGATCATGTTCGCGGTCGCGACGCCGCCCGGCACGATTACCATGAGCGTGTCGACGTCGCGCGCCATGTCGAGGAGCTTCGGATAATGGCGATAACCGAGTTCGTGCCGTGGGCGGCGGGCGTGATAGACGACTGGAACGCCGAATGCGTCGAGCCGCCGCGCAATCGCTTTGCCAATGGCGCCCATGCCGACAATGCCGACCGTGCGGTTGCGCAGCGTCGCCTTGGTCAGCGGATAGGGTTTTTGTAGCCATTTTCCGGCCCGCAAATAGCGTTCGGCCTGCGGAAATTCCCGCACCGTGCACAACAATAATGCAATCGCCGTGTCGGCGACTTCCTCGGTCAATACTTCGGGCGTGTTGGTGACGATGACACCGCGTGCCGCGGCCGCTTTGGCATCAATGTGATCGTAGCCGACACCGAAGCTCGAAATGATTTGCAATTGCGGAAAGCGTTTCATGAACACCTCGCCGAGTAGTTCGGTCGTGGCGCTGCAAGCGATCGCCCGGACATTGGCATGTGAGGCATAGAAAGCATCGGCATCTTTCGCTTCCGCTGTTTTGTGCACGGTGCCGACCGCGTCGAGTCCTTTGACGATAAGTGGCTTCAACGGGCCGATAAGAATGATGTCGCGATTATGAGCGTTCATTATAATCCTCACACCAACATCGTGACCGGTGCCTCGATCAATCGCTTGATCGCGGCCAAAAGCTCTGCGCCTAACGCGCCATCCACCACGCGATGATCGCATGACAATGTCAGGCTCAGCATGCTGGCGAAGGCGATGCCGCCATCGTTTGTCTCGACTGCCTGTCGTCGCGCCGCTCCGACGGCAAGGATCGTCGCGTGCGGTGGATTGATGATCGCCGAGAATTCCCGCACCCCATACATGCCGAGATTGGAAATCGCCGCCGCGCCGCCCTGATATTCGGCAGGTTTTAGTTTCTTGGCGCGGGCGCGCGCCGTGAGGTCCTTCATCTCGGCCGAGATCGCGCCGAGCGGCTTGGTTTCGGCCCGGCGGATAACCGGCGTGATCAAGCCGCCTTCGAGCGCAACCGCCACACCAATATCGGAATGCGAAAAGCGCAGGATCCGATCGCCAGCCCATACCGCGTTGGCGGCGGGCACAGCCTGCAACGCGAGCGCGAGCGCACGGATGATAAAATCATTGAGCGATAGCTTGAACGCCGGATTGCCATCGCGGTCCTTGGCCGCGGCATTGTTTGCTTCCTCGCGCAAGGTAATGAGCCGGCCGATATCGACATCCGTGGTGAGATAAAAGTGCGGAATTGTTTGTGCGGCTTGCGTCAATCGCGTCGCGATCGTTCGGCGCATGCCGTCAAGCGGCACTTCCTGATAGCTTCCAGCTTCGTAAAGCGCCTTGATCTCGGTTGCTCCCGCCGCTGCGGCCGGCGCTTCATGCCGCAGCTGCGGTGCGCCGGTAATATCGCGCGCCACGATCCGGCCGCGCGGCCCCGAGCCGCGAAGCTGCGATAGGTCGATACCGGCCTCGCCGGCCAAGCGACGCGCCAACGGCGTAACCGTCCCGCCGTCCGGTAATCGCGCCGGCCCGTAATTGCGCTCCGGCGTGCGCACTTCGAGAAACGGATCGAGCGCAACCCGCGATGGCACCGGCTCGCTCTTGGCGGCCGGCGCTGTGCTGGGCGAGATCGGCAGGGATTTCGGTAGAGAGCTTGGTAAATCAGCAGACCGAGCCGCCGCCTTTGGCGGAGCAGCGGCCGTTCCGCCAGCGCCGGCGGCGATCACGCCAACAACGGCGCCGACCAGCGCCACCTCGCCCGCGGGCACGCGGATTTCGGCGAGCGCGCCCGCCGTGGTCGACGGCACTTCCATCGAGACTTTATCGGTTTCGATCTCGAACAGGTTGTCGCCGGGTTGCACTTGTTCGCCGGCCGACTTGAACCATTTGGTGATCTTGCCCTCGGCGACGGTTTCGCCGAGTTGCGGCATCAAGACGTCCATCACTTGATTCGTTCCCAAGTGACTTCGAGGGTCGAATTTGGGGCGCGCAATACCAGCCGGTCGTCGATGAATTCATAGCGCCGCACCAGATCGCCAGTATCGCCGGGCTGCAGACTGTCCTGGCGATGATGGGTGACGATGCCGGCCTGTTGATCGACCGTATAGGTGCCGAAATATGCGATGTAGTCTTTTACCGCGGTAAATGCCTCTTGCGGCGTCATGACCGTGCCGGCGCGCGGGCGCTTGACGTCCGGCGCAATCTGCACCGCCATCTCGCCGTGCGGCCCGTAATAGATCATGCCCTTCGGATTGGCGCCGCGATCCCAACTGCTGCCATTGATCCGCGTGCCGATGTAACGCCACGCTCCGAGCAGCTTGTGGGCGGCCTCAGCTTCGGTCATCGTGCTTTTGCCCGCCTCACCACGTCACCGAAATGTATTGCGTCTCCGTGAACTCCATGAGCCCTTCGTGCGCCCCCTCGCGGCCGAGGCCGGATTGCTTGACGCCACCGAACGGCGCCGCGGGATCGGAGACAAGCCCACGATTGAGCCCGACCATGCCGAAGTCGAGTTTTTCCGACACGCGCAAGCCCCGGCTTAAGTCCTTGGTGTAGAGATAAGCAACGAGACCATATTCGGTGTTGTTGGCGCGCGTGATCACTTCGTCCTCAGATTTGAAGGACTGGATCGAAGCGACCGGGCCAAAGATCTCCTCGTTGAGCATTTTCGCGTCGTTGGAGACATTCGCGAGTACCGTTGCCGGGTAGAAATAACCGGGCCCGCCGGGCGCCTTGCCGCCGGTGAGGACTTTGGCGCCCTTTTTCACCGCGTCGTCGACCAACTCGATCACCTTGTCGAGGCCGTCTTTATTGACCAGCGGCCCAAGCGCGGTCCCATCGTCGAGCCCATTGCCCATTTTCAGGCCGCCCATCTTCGCGGTCAGCTTGCGGGCAAACTCGTCATGCACTTTCTCATGCACGTAGAAACGATTGGCGGCGGTGCAGGCCTCGCCCATATTGCGCATCTTGGCGATCATGGCGCCATCGATGGCCGCGTCGATGTCGGCGTCATCGAAGACGATAAAGGGCGCATTGCCGCCAAGCTCCATCGCCGGCTTGACGACGCAATCGGCAGCTTCGTGCAGCAGCTTGCGGCCGACCTCGGTCGAGCCGGTAAACGACACTACGCGGACGCGCGGGTCGTGCAGCATGGCGCTAACCACTTTGCCGGACGAGCGCGAGGGAATGACGTTGACGACGCCGGCGGGCACGCCGGCTTCTTCCAGGATCGGCATCAACGCCAGCATGGTCAACGGCGTGTCGGAGGCCGGCTTGAGCACCACGGTGCAACCGGCGGCCAGCGCCGGGCCGATCTTGCGGGTGGCCATCGCCGCCGGGAAGTTCCACGGCGTGACCAGCACGGCTACGCCCGCTGGCTTGTGATGGACGAAAATCCGCGCGCCGGACGAGGGTGCGACCGAATTCTGGCCGACATTGCGCACCGCTTCCTCGGCATACCAGCGGAAGAATTCGGCGGCATAGGCGACTTCGCCGCGCGAGTCGGACAGCGCCTTGCCGTTCTCGATGGTGATGAGTTTCGCCAGCCGCTCGGCGTCGCGCATGATCAGTTCATAGGACTTGCGCAACACTTCGGCCCGTTCGCGCGGTTTCTTGCCGGCCCAGGCGGCAAACGCGCCGCTTGCCGCATCAAGCGCGGCCATGGCGTCTTCGACGGTCGCGCTCGCAACCGAAGCGACCTTATTCTCGGTTGCCGGATCGATGACATCGAAACGTCCGCCATCCGAAGATTTGCGCCACTTGCCGCCGATCCACAGATCGGTCGGGACGTTGGCGAGAAGATTGTCATACATGGCCATGGTTGCACCTCATTCACTTTAGCGTCATGGCCGGACTTGTTCCGGCCAGTCCGATCGATTCGGCACTAAGCGTGCAAAATCGATCGGAATCCTTGGGACAAGCCCGGTGATGACGCCGTCAATTCTCCATCGCGCTTTTCACGCGCTCAACGATCCGCTCGACCGTCGGCAGCGCAAGGTCCTCCAGAATGTCGGCCGCGGGCAGCGGAATATGCGGCGTAGTGATCCGCACCGGCGGCCCGTCGAGTTCGTAGAATGCCTCATCGGCGACGATCGAAACGATCTCCGCGCCCCAGCCGCATAACCGCGGGTTCTCCTCGACAGTGAACAGCCGATGCGTGCGCGCCACCGAGCCGAGGATAGTCCGAGTATCGAGCGGGACCAGCGAGCGCACGTCGATGACTTCGCAGTCGATGCCATGCTCGGATTTAAGCTTGTCGGCTGCCGCAAGCGCCCGTGGCACCATCAGCGCCAATGCGACGATGGTGGCGTTCTGACCCGGCCGCACGATACTGGCGGTGCCCAGCCGATCGACGATCTCGCCGTCCGGCACCTCACCTTTGACCGCATAAAGCGATTTGTGCTCGAGAAAAATCACCGGATCGGGATCGCGCACCGCCGCCGCCATCAGCCCGATCACATCGCGCGGCGTGGACGGCGCCACCACTTTGAGCCCAGGAATCATCATGCACCAGTTCTCTACGCTTTGCGAATGCTGCGCGCCGAATCGCGAGCCGGCGCCATTGCCGGTCCGCACCACCAGCGGACATTTGACCTGGCCGTTCGACATGTAGCGGCTCTTGGCGAATTCGTTGGCGATGTAATCGAAGCAGACCGCGAAAAAATCCGAAAACATGATTTCCGCAATCGGCTTCAATCCGGTCATCGCCGCGCCCATCGC
>DASZCJ010000064.1:0-14848 GCA_035943155.1 Xanthobacteraceae bacterium
CCTTGATACCGACCGGCATGCCGTCGATCGGCGATAACGGACGGCCGGCGCGCCAGCGCTCGGTGGCGCGATCGGCCGCCACACGCGCCGCCGGCAGATTGGTGCAGACAAAAGCGCCGATGCGCGGTTCCCAGCTGTCCAGCAATTCTAGCGAGCGTTCCAGAAACTGCCGCGGCGTGGCGTTGCCGGAGGCGAAGTTTCGAGTGGCCGCGAGGTAGGATCGCATCGCGGGCTTGGCCTGCTCGCGGATCCTTGTCCCGTCGCTGGCGATCGCGTGTTCCAGGTCGCGGCTCACGTTATTTCTTGCTCTCGTCGTAGTAGTGGATTTCGTAAAGCAGGCAGCCGCGATCCGACTTGAATGGCCCATGATAAACGCCCGGCGGCCGGCACGCATAGGTGGGTGCCTCGAACGACTCGCCGCCCCTGCCCGCGGCGTCGTTGCCGACGATCAAATCGCCGGTCACCAGATAAACTTCTTCCCAGTGGTCATGAACGAACGGCGCGGTGGTGTAGACGCCGGGTCCAATCCGCAACAGCCGCGTCCGGCTGCCCATCTTACGCGTCTCGTCCAAGTCGCTGGCCAAGATCTTTTGCTCGATGCCGGCCGGATAGCCCGGCGGCGTCGCCCAGCCTTTATTCATGTCGATCTTGTGGAACTCGAGATGCGGTTTGTTCATTGGCATAAATTGGCTTTCTTGTTCGAGCGCTCGGCCGCGACGTTATAATCGGCAATGTTCTTGTCGCAGGTGTCGCTGGCCCAACCTCCCGTCGATTTTCATCGCGCGAACGTGCGGCGCCGCGCCGGTTTCTGCCCGTTGCAATGGCCTATGGCGCATTGTACATGGGGTGCAAGCCTAAAGCGAAATGACTTTAGGTTAAATCGCCATTTCGCTTTAGTTTATCGTTTGAGCATGATCTTCTCCGAAAAAGTGGTTTCCACTTTTCGGGATCATGCTTTAAGCAATCGAGCGACAATTTCGCCGCGTCGGGAAACGTCGCGTTGCGGCTCGTCGCGCACCGCCGGTTTGTCGAGATCGACACTTTAGGACTGCAAGTGAGACTACAAGAACGCCGCCATGCATGAGATCGCCGGCCAGGTTCATTGGCACGAGCCATCGGGCTTCAAGCACGCCGGCTTCGGCAAATTCGGCCGGCCGAAGACGCCATACGATCTGTTCATGGAGTCCGAAGGCGTTCCGGTTTACCGCGACATCGGCGTGAGCAAGGTGCAGAACCTGCCGCTGCAGCCATGGCCGCGCTTGGGCGGGCGCGGCAGCTATATTCAGCTACACGGCACCGAGGGTAAATGGGGCTGCTACGTCGTCGAAGTGCCGGGCGCCGGTGAGCTCAACGTCGAGAAGCATCTGTACGAGGAAATTTATCTGGTTGTCGAAGGCCGTGGCTCGACCGAGGTCTGGCTCGAAGGCGACAACAAGCGGCACGTGTTCGAGTGGCAGAAGGGTTCGCTGTTTTCAATTCCGGTCAATGCGATGCATCGCATCGTCAATGCCAGCTCGGCGCCGGCGCTGCTCCTTGCCGGCACCACCGCGCCCAATCTGATGAACCTCATCAACAATGTCGACGCTGTCTTTAATTGCCCTTATCAGTTTCGCGACAGATTTTCCGGCGCCGATGACTTCTACAAATATAAGGACGACATCGAGCCCGATCCGGTGCGCGGGCTGGCGATGCGGCGGACCAATTTCATTCCCGATATCGTCAATTGCGACTTGCCGCTCGACAATCGCCGCTCGCCCGGATGGCGCCGCGTCGAGCCGTTCATGACCGGCAATAGTTTTTATCTGTGGATCGGCCAACACGACAACGGCCATTATTCCAAGGCGCACGCCCACACCTCTGCGGCAGTGCTGATTTGCATAAAGGGTAAAGGATACACCTACACGTGGCCCGAGAATTTGGGCATCACGCCGTGGAAGGACTGCAAGGCCGATCAGGTCAAGCGCGTCGATTACGAGCCGGTCGGCATGGTGTCGGCGGCGCCGGGCGGCGCACGCTGGTATCACCAGCATTTCGGCGCATCGAAGGAGCCGTTTCGGCTGACCGCTTGGTTCGGACCCCACAATCCGGGCCGCGAGCCGGGACCGCCCGGCGAGAAACATGTCGATTACACCGCGATGGACATTCCCGAAGGCGGCACCGCCATCCCTTATTACATGGAGGATCCGTTCCTGCGCCAGGAATATGCCGAACGCATGAAGCAGGAAGGCGCGGAAAATCGGATGCGTCCTGAATATTATGAGCGCGACTATCGCGGATTGCTGCCGAAGGAATGAGGGTGACTTTCCTCGCGGCTATCATGCCCGGCCTTGTGCCGGGCATCCCGATTCTTGAAATTCGGAGAATGCGGGTCGGGATTGCCGGGACAAGCCCGGCAATGACGCCGCGAAGGCGTTACGCATGAGCGACGAAATCGGCGGCCGTGTTTTCTTTTCCAACACCGGACGCACATTCGGCGAGGAAGACGAGCTGTGCGTGCTTTCGGTCGGCGTCGATATCGGCTCGTCGACGTCGCATCTCGTGTTTTCCCGGATCGTGCTGGAGCGGCTCGATAGCCGCTACGTGGTCACCGAGCGCGAGAGCTTTTATCAATCGGACATTCTGCTTACGCCGTACGCGGCCGAGGACACTATCGACGCCGCGGCGCTCGGCGCCCTCATCGAGCGTCAATATCGCGATGCCAAAGTCGACCCCGACGAGATCGACGCCGGCGCATTGATCCTCACCGGCGTGGCGGTGCGGCGGCGCAATGCAAGGGCCATCGGCGAATTGTTCGCGCGCCAAGCCGGCCGCATGGTTGCGGTCAGCGCCGGCGATAGTTTGGAATCGGTGATGGCGGCTTATGGATCGGGCGCGGCGGCGCGCTCGATCCGCAACGGCGCCCCGGTGATGAATGTCGATGTGGGCGGCGGCACGGCGAAAATCGCGGTCTGCGCCGACGGCAAAGTCGTCGATGTGACCGCGCTCGATGTCGGCGCGCGGCTCGTCGTCTTCGATGAGGCAAGACGCATCGTGCGAGTCGAAGAGGCTGGCCGCCGCTTTGGCGCGGCGCTCGGGCTTAAGCTCGAACCGGGCGTGCTGCTCGCTGAGCGGGACGCTCGGGCGCTCGCGGCCAGCATGGCCGATCGCTTGTTCGAGGCGATGCGCGGCGGCGCACCGCGCCTTGGCGAAACCGATCTGTTGCGGCTCGATCCGCTGCATTGGCGCGGCGAAATTTCCGACGTGAGTTTTTCCGGCGGCGTATCCGAATACATTTACGGCGGAGAGGCAAAATCCTATGGCGATCTCGGCTTGGAGCTCGCTGCCGAGCTGCGCGCGCGGCTCGACAACGATCTGCCACTGGCGCGGCCGGAGGCGCGCATTCGCGCGACCGTGATCGGCGCCGCGCAATACACGCTGCAAGTGTCAGGCAGCACGATTTTCGTCTCGCCAATGGAAATGCTGCCGCTGCGCAACGTGCCGGTGATCGCGCCGGCATTGCCGCTCGATGGCGACAAGATAGAACCCGCCGCGGTCGCAGCAGCAATCACGTCGGCGCTCACGCGCCGCGAGCTTGGCGGCGGCGAAAGCCCAGTCGCACTCTTTGTGCCCTGGCGCGGTTCGGCGACGTTCCAGCGTCTCGACGATTTTTGCCGCGGCATGGCTGACGGCCTGGCGGCGAACCTCGCCCACGGCCATCCGATCGTGCTCGTCGGCGACAACGACGTCGGCGGACTGATCGGGATTCATTTTTGCGAAGAGATGAGGCTCACGAGCCCAATCGTCTCGATTGACGGGCTCGAGCTCAAAGATTTCGACTACATCGATATTGGCGCGATCCTTGATACCTCCGGCGCGGTGCCGGTCGTGATCAAGTCACTGGTGTTTCCGACGAGCACGAGTGTCGGCGAGGATCGGCAGTCGGCGCCGGCCGTGGCCGACATGCGGCGATAACAATACTGCTCGCCTGATGTTCAATTGCCCGAGTCTTGTGCATTGCACAACGGGAAGGCGAAATGCGGCGTAAACGTGCGATTGCCCGTCCGCTGCCGCACGCTGCTACCCCTGCCAACTCTCTGCAAACAGTAAAGAAGTTCAATATTCCCGCACCGCGCCGGCGTGGCACGCCTCTTGCGAATTAGGGCGCAGAGCTTCGCGCCGAAATGCGCAAGGGGCGCAAGGGGCGATCATGCAGGAGCGAACGATGGACACGATTGACTATGTCAAACCGGCCGATGTAGCGGCGGCGATGGTTGAAGCCGGCAAGCGCAAGCTTGCTTTGGCGCCGCGCGATCTCTTGATCCGCGGCATGCTGTCGGGCGCCATTCTCGGCGTCGCGACGAGCCTTGCTTTCACCGGCGCGGTACAGACCAACGTGCCGCTGGTCGGCGCGCTGATCTTTCCGGTCGGGCTAATCAGCATTGTGCTGCTCGGTCTCGAACTCGTGACCGGCAGCTTCGCGCTCGTGCCGCTGCCGTGGCTCGGCCGCGAGGCAAGCGCACCGGCCGTACTGGTGAATTGGGGCTGGGTCTTCATCGGCAATCTGATCGGCAGCGTCGCCTATGGCGCGCTGATCGCGATCGCGCTCACCAATATGGGCAGCACGGCGCCGGCCGGCGTTGCCGCGCGCATCGTCCAGATCGCCGAGGCCAAAACGATCGGTTATTCGGCCCTCGGCTTCGCCGGTATGGTCACCGTCTTCGTCAAAGCAATCCTGTGCAATTGGATGGTTTGCCTCGCCATCGTGCTGGCGATGACCACCAATTCCGTGATCGGCAAGATCGCCTGCGCCTGGATGCCAGTTTTCATTTTCTTTGCGCAAGGATTCGAGCACTCAGTCGTCAATATGTTCATCATCCCGACTGGAATGATGATGGGCGCCAAGGTTACGGTCGCTGATTGGTGGTTGTGGAATCAGATTCCGGTCACGCTCGGCAATCTGGTCGGCGGATTTCTGTTCACGGGATTCGCCATTTACGCGACCTACAAGCCTCGCACCGCCGCCAAAGTATTGCCGCCGACGCCGACCGGCGTGCCTGCCGAATAGGCTTAACGCGTAGCGACAGACAATACCAACGGCATAGACGGAGGCTATCACTCAGCGGAAGAGAGGCGATGCCGGGCGATTTCGAACCAGAACAGAAACGCTATCTCGAAGGCTTCATGACCGGGCTGCAGATCGCGAAGAGCCTGCGTCCGACAAATGGCAATGGAGTAACACCAAGCTCGCCTCCCGCGGCCAATGGCTCCGCCCTTGCGGCGGAGCCGACCGGGCCAGATGCTGCCGCGCTGCGCGCGCAGGACCGAGTCCTCAAATCCGGCGGCAAGCTCGCCGATCCGGAAAAGTTCAAACGCGAGCTTCATCCCTTCGACGGTTACGAGCGGCTCAAGCACCAAGCCGCGAAAAATGAACCGCCCAAGCCCGACGATAATTTCCGCTGGCGTTTTTTCGGGCTGTTCTACTGCGCGCCGGCGCAAAAGGCCTTTATGTGCCGGCTGCGCATTCCAAACGGCATCCTCAAACATTGGCAATTTGCCGGGGTTGCCGATCTCGCCGAGCGCTATGCCGGCGGCTACGCCCACGTGACGACGCGCGCCAACCTGCAGATGCGCGAAGTCGAGCCGAAAAATGCCGTCGCCATGCTCGAGGCGATCCAGGATCTCGGGCTGTGTTCGCGTGGTTCGGGCGCCGACAATATCCGCAACGTCACCGGCACGCCGACGGCCGGAATCGATCCACAGGAGCTGATCGATACGCGGCCTTACGCCCGCGAATGGCACTTCCACATTCTCAATGACCGTTCGCTCTATGGCATCCCGCGCAAATTCAACGTCGGCTTCGACGGCGGCGGCGCGATCCCGGTTCTTGAAGACACCAACGACATTGGTTTCCAGGCCGTCGCGGTGAAAGACGGACATGGCATCGAGCCGGGGGTTTGGTTTCGGCTGATGCTCGGCGGCGTGACCGGTCACAAAACTTTTGCCGGCGATACCGGCGTGATCGTCAAGCCGGCGGAGGCGACGCAGGTCGCTGACGCGGTGGTGCGGATTTTCATCGATCATGGCGACCGCACCAATCGCGCCAAGGCGCGGCTGAAATACGTGCTCGATGCTTGGGGCTTCGAGAAATTCGTGGCAGCGCTCGAGGAAAGACTTGGCCGCAAACTTGTGCGCACGCCCGCAGATGCCATTGCGCCGCGCCCGCCGATCGATCGGCTGGCCCATATCGGCGCCCATCCGCAGAGGCAGGATGGTTATTGCTGGATCGGCGTCGTGCTGCCGGTCGGCAAGCTCACCGCCGCGCAGATGCGCGGCATCGCAAAAATCGCGGAGGAATTCGGCGATGGCGACATCCGCCTCACCGTCTGGCAAAACTTGCTGATCTCCGGCGTGCCGCAGGCACGCGTCGCCGAGGCCGAAGCGGCAATCGCCGCCCTTTCGCTATCGACCAAGGCCACCTCAATCCGCGCCGGTCTGATCGCCTGCACCGGTAATGCCGGTTGCCGGCTGGCAATGTCAGACACCAAGCGCCATGCCGAAGCGATCGCGCAGTGGTGCGAAAGCCGCGTGCAACTCGATAGCCCGCTCAATATCCATCTGACCGGCTGCCCGAATTCCTGCGCGCAGCATTACATCGGCGATATCGGGCTTCTCGGCACTAAGGTCCAAACTTCCGAAGAAGGCGACCAGGCCGAGGCCTATCACATCAATGTCGGTGGCGGCTTCGGTCCGCAGGCGCAATGCGGCCGCGAGATTTATCGCGACATCAAGGCCGAGGACGCGCCGCGAACGATCGAGCGGATGCTCAAAGCCTATCTCGCCCATCGCGCCGCGCCGGCCGAGAGTTTCGCCGATTTCACGCGGCGTCACGAGGTGGAGGCCCTTAAAGCCTTGTTCGAGCGGCAGGCGAGCGAATGAGCCACACCACGCCGCCGCCGATCCCCTCCCTCATTCCGGAAAGCGCGCCGTTCTCGCCCGAGCAGCGCACCTGGCTGAACGGTTTCTTTGCCGGACTTCTTTCGCTCGACGGCGGCTTCAATCCGCTGTCCACCGCCGAAGCGGCCGCATTGTTGCAGAACGGGAGTGCGGCGCCGGCAGCCCGCGAACCGCTGGGTGACGCCGATGATGGCGAGGCGCCGTGGCACGATCCGGCAATGCCGCTCGGCGACCGCATGCAGCTTGCCGAGAGCCGGCCGTTGCGGCGACGGATGATGGCGGCGATGGGCCAGCAAGACTGCGGCCAATGCGGCTACAATTGCGAGGATTACGCCAATGCCATCTTCCGCAAAAGCGAAGAGCGGCTGAACCTTTGCGTCCCCGGCGGCAAGGAAACCGCGCGGATGCTCAAGACGCTCTATGCCGAATTTGGCGCGATCCCGGCGGCAAAACCCGCCGCGATCAAGCCACCGCCGGCAAGCGCCGAGGAGCCTGCCCCACATCCGGCGCTTGCGGATGTCGTGGCAAAGCCTGTTGCGCGCCCACCCCGCGACCAGCCCGCCGAAATCGCGTTTTTATCACGCACGCGATTGAACAAGCCGGGGTCGGCGAAAGAGACCTGGCATATCGAATTCGATCTTGGCGGTTCTGCAATCGGCTATGCAATCGGCGATTCGCTCGGTGTTTTTGCGCGCAACCATCCGGCGCTGGTCGATGCCGTGATCGCGGCGATCGGCGCGCCGCCCGACTTTCCGATTGCGGGCCGCGCGTTGCGCGACGTCCTCACCGACAGTTCTTCGCTCGGCATTGCGCCGGACATGCTGTTTGAGCTGATCTCCTACATTACCGGCGGCGAACGCCGGCAGAAGGCCAAGGATCTCGCGCGCGGGGCCGATCCGGACGGCGACGCGGCGACGCTCGATGTCCTTGCAGCGCTGCAAAAGTTTCCCGGCATCCGCCCCGACCCGGAAGCTTTCATTGAAGCGCTCGATCCGCTGCAGCCGCGGCTTTATTCGATTGCCTGTTCACCGAAAATCGAACCGCGCCGTATCGCGCTGACCGTCGATGCGGTGCGTTACACACTCGGCGAGCGCCGCCGCCTCGGCGTCGCATCGACTTTTCTGGCCGAGCGCATCGTGCCGGGAACAAAGCTCAAGGCATATATACAGAAAGCGCAAGGCTTCGGTCTGCCCACCGATCCATCCGCGCCGATCATCATGATCGGTCCCGGCACGGGGATCGCGCCGTTTCGGGCGTTTCTGCAAGAACGCATGGTAACCGAGGCGCCGGGCCGCAACTGGCTGTTCTTTGGCCACCAACGCCGCGACTATGACTTTTTCTACGAGGATGAGGTCGTCGGCATGCAGACCGCCGGCCTCCTTACCAGACTTTCGCTGGCGTGGTCGCGCGACGGTATGCGCAAATGCTATGTGCAAGATCGCATGCGCGAGGCCGGCCGCGATGTCTGGAGCTGGATTGCCGAAGGCGCGCACATCTATGTCTGCGGCGCGATCACCATGGGCCGCGATGTCGAGCGCGCCTTGATCGAGATAATCTGTGAGCATGGCGCGCGCCCGGCCGAGCAGGCCGCCACCTTCCTTGGCGAACTTAAGAAATCCGGCCGTTACCAGACCGACGTATACTAAGCTGACGCCGCCCTACCGCTTTTCCTGCGGTTTTTTCCGATTCGTCATGCCCGCGCTTGTCGCGGGCATCCACGTCTTGGATATACTGTGTGCAAATGAAGTCGTGGATGGCCGGAACAAGTCCGGCCATGACGATCATTAATCAAATTTAGTTCATCCGATTTTAAATGGGGGCGGAGAACTGCCGATGCGAACGGGTGCCGAATATCTTCGCTCGCTCAAAGACGGTAGGCGCGTCTTTATCGACGGCGAACGCGTCAAGGATGTCACAGCCCATCCCGCATTCCGCGGCGCCGTACGCTCCATCGCCAACCTCTACAATATTGCCGCGGCGCCGGAACTGCGCGAGCGTATGACATTCCCCTCGCCCAAGACCGGCCAGCCGGTGCAGCGCGCCTGGCAGATTCCACACACACATGCCGACCTGCGGGCGCGCCGCCTATTCTCGGAAACCTGGGCGGAAGCGACCTTCGGCTTGATGGGCCGCGCGCCCGATCATGTCGCCGGCTTTTTTTGCGGCTACGCTTCGACGCCGCAATTCTTTGCCGCCGCGGGCCGGCAATTCGCCGACAACCTTGTCGCGTTCTACGAATTTATGCGCGACAACCATATTTATTGCACTTACGCGATCGTGCCGCCGCAAATCGACCGCTCGAAACCGGCGCACCAGCAAAGCGATCCGACGCTTTATGCCGGCGTGGTGAAGGAGCGCGACGACGGCATCATCATCAAAGGTGCACAGCAGCTCGCCACCGGCGGCGCGCTGTCGGATTACATTCAGCTAAGCTGCATTCAGCCGCTGCAGCCGGGCGACGAGAACTACGCCAATTGCCTTGCCGTGCCGGTCGATAGCGAAGGGCTCAAGCTCTAACCGCGGCGCCCGTTCGCGCGCACCGGCAGCGTGTTCGATTATCCGCTGTCGAGCTGGTTCGATGAATCCGACAGCTATGTCATCTTCGACAACGTATTTGTGCCGTGGGAGCGCGTTTTCATCTACCGTAACATCGAATTGTCGCGCGATCAGTGGCGCAAGACGCCGTCGCACCTGCTCGGCAATCATCAGGCGCAAACCCGCTACGTGACCAAGCTGCGCTTCATGGCCGGACTGGCGCAACGCATGAACGAAATGACCGGCAATGCCGCCAATCCAGCGGTGACCATCATGATGGGCGAACTGGCGGCGCTGGTTTCGATCTACGAGGCCATGCTGCTCGCGCACGAGACCATGGGGACGATCAAAGATGGCGTGCTGTGGCCGTCGGCGACGGCATACTATGCGGCAAGCGCAATGCAGTCCGAATTCAATGGCCGCATGCTGGAAATCATTCGCGAAATGGCCGGATCGGCCTTCATCACGCTACCCTCCTCGGAAGCCGATTTTGCCAATCCGGAAATCGCCGCCGACCTCGAACGCTACATGCGCTCGGGGACCTCCGACGCCAAGAGCCGAATAAAGCTGATGCGGCTGATCTGGGACTTTCTCGGTTCGGAATTCGGCAGCCGTCACCAACAATACGAAAAATTCTACGGCGGGCCGTCATTCGCCGCGAAGCAGAACCTTTACCGTAACTTCGATTTCAAGCGCGCGGGGACGCTGGTCGACCGCGCGCTAAACTTGCCGGAGGTGGAGTGAATTGGGGACCGTAGCCCGGATGAGCCAACGGGCCGGCCCGAAGTGGCCGGCCCGATGACAACAGCATTCAAACCTCTTGGTCGTTCCCCGCATGTCGCTATCGCTCATGCGGGCTACATTTTGCTCCCGGATTTCCTTCGCTCCCGGCTACATGCTTTGAGAAGACGCTTAAGCCTGCGCGCCGGCGAGTTGCGGCACCGTGCCGGGTGCTTTCTCGGTCTTGCCTGGTTCCAAAGCTGACGCGACTGCTTCCTCGACGCGCTCGAGCCAGATGAACTCGACCTCTTTGCGCGCCATCTCGGGAATGTCGTCGTAGTCCTTGCGGTTGCGCGCCGGCAGCATGATGCGCTTGATCCCGGCGCGATGCGCGCCGACGACTTTTTCCTTAATCCCGCCAACCGGCAGAACGAGGCCGCGCAGGCTGATCTCGCCGGTCATTGCGGTATCGCTGCGCACGGTGCGTTCCGTCATCAGTGAAACGAGCGCCATGAACATGGCGACGCCGGCGCTCGGCCCGTCTTTGGGAATGGCGCCCGCGGGCACGTGGACATGGATGTCACTCTTCTCGAAACGGCTCGGGTCGATGCCGAACGAGACCGCGCGGTTCTTCACGATGGACAATGCAGCCTGCGCGCTCTCGCGCATGACTTCGCCAAGCTGACCGGTAAGAATAAGCTTGCCCGAGCCGGGCACGCGCGTTGCCTCGATGAAAAGGATGTCGCCGCCGACCGGCGTCCAGGCGAGCCCGGTGGCGACGCCGGGAACGCTGGTTCGCATCGCCGTTTCGCTTTCGAATTGCGGCGCGCCGAGGATCGCGGCTAGATCGCTTCGCGTGATGCGGATTGGGCCGCTTTGGCCCTCGGCAATGCGTACCGCGGCATGGCGCAGCGCTTGGCCGATCATGCGCTCCAGGCTGCGCACGCCGGCTTCCCGCGTGTAGTTCTGAATGATCTCGCGCAGCGCATCGTCGTCGATTTCAGCCTGTCCGGCTTTGAGGCCGTTCGCCTCCATCTGGCGCCGGACCAGATACCGATGCGCGATCTCGAGCTTCTCGTCGGCGGTGTAGCCGGCAAGCGTGATGATCTCCATGCGGTCGCGCAGCGGACCGGGGATGGTATCGAGCATATTGGCGGTGGTGATGAAAACCACGCGGCTCAAATCGAACGGCACGCCGAGATAGTTGTCGCGGAACGTGTTGTTCTGCTCCGGATCGAGCACCTCAAGCAAAGCCGCTCCGGGATCGCCCTGGATGCCGGCGCCAAGCTTATCGATCTCGTCGAGCATCATGACGCAATTGCGCGAACCGGCCTTGCGGATCGCCTGGATGATGTTGCCAGGAAGCGCGCCGATATAGGTGCGCCGGTGACCGCGGATTTCCGCCTCGTCGTGCACACCGCCGAGGCTGACACGGACGAATTTGCGCTCCATGGCGCGCGCGATCGATTGGCCGAGCGAAGTCTTGCCGACGCCGGGCGGCCCGACAAAGCACAGAATCGGCGCCTTGCCTTGCGGACTGAGCTTGCGCACGGCAAGAAACTCGATGATACGCCGCTTGATCTTCTCCAGATCGTAATGGTCCTCGTCGAGGATGCGGCGGGCCGCCGCGATGTCGATCGGTTTTTCCTCGGGCAGTTTCCACGGCAGCTCGATCAGCCAATCGAGATAGGTGCGCACCATGCCGTATTCTCCAGCCGCTTCCGGCATGCGCTGCAGCCGCCGCAATTCCTTGCGCGCTTGATCCTCGACCTCCTTGGGCATGCCGGCATCGCTGATCGCTTTGTCGAGCTCGGCGATCTCGGCCGCCTTGCCCTCCTCGCCTTCGCCGAGCTGGCGCTGAATCGCGGCCATCTGTTCGCGCAACAGCACTTCGCGCTGGCGTTCGTCGAGCGCGGCCTTGGTTTGCCGTCCGATTTCCTGCGATAGGCGCAAAACCTCGATGCGGTGGGCGAGCATGTGCGAGACCTTGTCCATCCGCGCGGTGATGTCGACCGTCTCCAGGATTTCCTGTTTTTCCTCCGGCTTGATGTCCATATAGGCCGCGGCGAGATCGGCGAGCGCCGGCGGCGCTTCGATCGATTCGATCGCGGCTAGCAGATCGGCCGGCGCTTGCGGCAGCAACTGAATGGCTTCTAGTGTTTGCGCTTTCAGATTGACGAAGCGCGCTTCGATTTCGGATGTGCGGGTCTCCGTTTCCGGAATCCGCAGCACGCGGGCAACCAAAAAGGGCCAGCCGCTGAGATACTCGACGATCTGGAAGCGCTGCTCGCCCTGGCAGACCAGATGATGAGCGCCGTCCGGAGTGGTGATGTAACGCACGATATTGGCGAGCGTGCCCATGCGATGCATGTCGATCGCGGTCGGATCTTCGACCTCGGCTGCACGCTGTAACAGGATGCCGACCTGGCGTTGATCGCGCACGGCTTGTTGCGCAGCCGCGATCGACTTTGGCCGCCCGAGCGTGATCGGCAGCACCATGCCTGGAAACAGCACGGTATTGCGCACCGGCACGACAATGAGCGCGTCGGGAGGCAAGGGTGGTAAGGGTGGCGGCGGCGTGCCGTCCACGGACGCGCTTTCCTTTGCGCTGAATTTCTCTTGTTCAGCCACGACTTGTTCCAACCTTTTGCAGAGTGATCACCAGGCAGCCGGCCGCAGCCGTGCGGCGCACGCCGGCATAGCGGCCCGCCGGCAGCCGCAGACGCCGGTAAAAGCGTCCCTGCGGTAATTCGAGCCGATGGATCGTTGCGGTGCGCAATTGCTCTGGCACGACGCGCGTGCCGGCGATGACGAGATCGCCGTCCTCGATCAGGGCTTGCGCATCGTCCGGATCGACGCCCGGCAGAGCGACCAGCGCCAAAACTTCAAATTCGGTTTCCAGAATATCGACCGGCGGTTCCCAGGCCGGCAGTTGCGCTGGTGCGACGGCCGGTCGAAACAGCTCACGATGCAGACGTTCGGCACGCGCCAGCATTTCGCAGGCTTCCGACCACATCCAATCGCGGGGCACGTCGCGGACCATGAAAACCCCTCCAGTATGACTGGATTCATGTGTGGGGCCGGGGCGTCGAATTCAACCGGCGCGACGTTGCGGGGAGCGAACCGCTCTATGCCTTGGCAGCGATGCGCGCGCCGCGCACGCCCTCAGCGAGCGACCGCGCGAGATCGGTAACCGCCCGCACACTTGCCGGGCCAGGCTTCCCATCGGGGCCGAGACTCTGGCGCACAGCATCGACCAGCGCCGAGCCGACGACCACGCCATCGGCCCCCGCCGCGATCGCACGCGCATGGGCCGCGGCGCGGACGCCGAAGCCGACGCAAACCGGAAGCGTCGTATGGCGTTTGATGCGGGCCACAGCCGCCGTCACTTTCTGGGCATCCGGCGCCGCAGCGCCGGTGATTCCGGTGATCGAGACGTAATAGACAAAGCCCGATGTATTGGTGAGCACCGTCGGTAAGCGCTTATCGTCCGTCGTCGGCGTCGCCAGGCGAATGAAGTTGAGCCCAGCCTTCATGGCCGGCAGGCACAATTCGGAATCTTCCTCCGGCGGCAGATCCACCACAATGAGGCCGTCGACGCCGGCCGCTTTGGCGTCGCCAAGAAACCGCTCGACGCCGTAGATGTAAATCGGATTGTAATAGCCCATCAGCACGACCGGCGTCGTGTCATCGCCGTCGCGGAAGTCGCGCACGGCGGCGAGCGTTTTTTTCATGTTTTGTCCGGCCTTGAGCGCGCGCAATCCGGCGGCCTGAATTGCCGGCCCGTCCGCCATCGGATCGGTGAACGGCATGCCGAGTTCGATGACGTCGGCCCCGGCTTTGGGCAGCGCCTTGAGGATCGCGACCGAGGTCGCGTGATCCGGATCGCCGGCCATCGTGAAGGTAACCAGTGCGGCGCGGCCTTCCTTCTTCAGCTCGGCAAAGCGCCGGTCGATGCGGCCGGTCATCGCGCTTTGCTGCCAAGATGCCGCGCGACGGTGTCGAGATCCTTGTCGCCGCGGCCGGACAAATTGACCACCATCAAATGATCCTTGGGCTTGTGCGGCGCCAGCTCCAAGACCTTGGCGATGGCATGCGCCGGTTCGAGCGCCGGGATGATCCCTTCAAGTTTGGACAACAGCGCAAAAGCATGCAGCGCCTCGTCATCGGTCGCCGACAGGAACGTGACGCGGCCCACATCATGCAGCCACGAATGTTCCGGACCGATGCCCGGATAATCGAGGCCAGCGGAAATCGAATGCGCCTCGTTGATCTGTCCGTCCTCGTTCATAAGGAGATAAGTGCGGTTGCCGTGCAGCACGCCGGGGCGGCCGCCGGCAATCGAGGCGGCATGCATGCCGGTGTTAAGCCCATGACCCGCCGCCTCGACGCCATAGATTTCAATGTCCTTGTCGTCGAGGAACGGGTGGAACAGGCCCATCGCATTCGAGCCGCCGCCGATACATGCGATGAGCGAATCCGGCAAACGGCCCTCCGCCGCCTGCATTTGCTCGCGCGTCTCGCGACCGATGATCGACTGAAAATCTCGCACCACCATCGGATAGGGATGCGGGCCGGCGATGGTGCCGATGCAATAGAATGTCGATTCGACGTTGGTCACCCAATCGCGCAACGCCTCGTTCATCGCATCTTTCAAGGT
>DASZCJ010000065.1:0-17159 GCA_035943155.1 Xanthobacteraceae bacterium
GCGGCGGCAAACAGCAAAGCTTCGAGGATGCGCAGCCCTTCGGCGCGGTCGGGATCTTTTTTGTCGCCGACGATCACCCGCATCTCCGCGACTTTCCCCATCGGCTTTTTCTCCCTCTTAGCCATTCCCCGAGTCCGCGGCCGAGCCCTGTGAAGAGCCGCCGGCGGCATGCTGTTTCCTGCGCAAATAGAGCGGCGAAAAAGCGCATTGCTGGTGCGCTTCGAGTCGGCCTTCCCTGATCATTTCAAGCGCCGCAGCGAAGCTGGAAGCAAGCACTGTGGTCACCGTCGAAGGATCGGTCATATAGGCAACCAGATATTGGTCGAGCGGACTCCAGTCCATGGTTTGCCCGATCAGCCGTTCGAGCGCTTCGCGCGCCTCTGCCAGCGACCAGACTGTGCGCTTTGCCACACGCACGACCGATCTCGACCGGATTTGCCGGCGAGCGGCATAAGCGGAGAGCAGGTCGTAGAGCGTCGCCGACCATTGCGGATGCTTGATTTCCGCGATCGGCTCGGGTTGGCCGCGCTGGAACACGTCGCGGTCGAGCTGCGGTCGATTGAGCAATTGTTCGGCGAATTGGCGGATCGCTTCCAGGCGGCGCAGTCGTCGGGCAAGCGCATTGGCCATGTCCTCGGCGCTGATGCCTTCGGACGGATGCTGTTCGGGAAGCAGCAGGCGCGATTTGAGATAAGCGAGCCAAGCCGCCATCACCAAATAATCGGCCGCGAGCTCCAGCCGCATTTTGCGCGCCTCCTCGATGAAGGCGAGGTATTGGTCGGCCAGCGCAAGGATCGAGATCTTAGCGAGATCGACCTTCTGCTGCCGAGCAAGCGTCAGCAAAAGGTCGAGTGGACCTTCAAATCCTTCGACATCCACCACGAGCGACGGCTCGTCGCTGGCGCGCTCGGGCAGATCGGATTCGAAATCCTGTTCGGCATTCATGCGGAACCTGCCGGTTGGATGCCCTGCATCAGCTGCAGGAATTCGGTGCGGCTCGCCGCGATATCGAGAGGCGCTGGCGGCTTTCGTGCGGCCAGTGCGGCCTCCGCCCGTTGCGCAGCGACACCGCGCAATACCGGCGCTTGCCGCGCAACTTCGAGCATTTCCGGCATCTCGCCGTTGCAATGGAGCACCATGTCACAACCGGCCGCAATGGCCGCCTTGGCACGATCGCCGAGGAAACCAGACAAGGCGTTCATGGAAATATCGTCGCTCATCAGCAGTCCCCTAAAGCCGATCGAATCGCGAATCACGTTCGCCACTATATTGGCCGAAGTGGTGGCCGGCGCGACGGGGTCGATAGCGCTAAACACAACATGGGCTGTCATGCCCATGGGCAGGCCGCGCAGTGGCCGAAAAGCCGCAAAATCGTGGGCTTCCAGGCTTGCACGATCAGCGGTTACGACCGGCAGGCGGTGGTGACTGTCGGCGGTCGCGCGGCCATGACCCGGCAAATGCTTGAGAACGGGAAGGACGCCGCCCTCCATCAGCCCGACGGCAATAGCCCCCGCAATGGCGGCAACTTTGGCCGGATTGGTGCCATAGGCACGGTCGCCGATGATCGGATCGGCGTCCCCGGTTGGGACATCGGCAATCGGCGCACAATCGACGTCGATGCCGAGCCGCGTCAAATCATCGGCAATCAGCCGCGCGCCAAGCCGCGCGGCGGCAAGTCCGCTGGATGGATAGCGGTCAAACAGCGCGCCATAGGCGGCGCCTGGCGGATAGATCGGCCAATGCGGCGGTCCCAAGCGCTGGACGCGGCCTCCCTCCTGATCGATCAGAACCGGGGCGTGGCGGCCCACCGCGTCACGGAAGTCTCCGACGAGCCGCCGCAGCGCATCGGGCGTGGTCACATTGCGCTTAAACAGGATAAGGCCCCAGGGGTCAGCTTCCTGGATGAATTGCCGTTCGGCGGGTGTGAGACTGGATCCCGACAGACCCGTGATAAAGGCGCGCATTGGCAGCAGTCAGGACCGAATTTTCCGGCCGAGCCGTAGGAACTTCAAAGCCACCGCACTAGAGAGGCGGAGCATCGGGAATGCAAGTGCGCTGCTCGCGTCTCGTTCGAGAGCCGGCTGACGAAAGCTTTTCGTCAATTCTTCTGAACGATGCAGCTGCCGCCGGCGGCTTTAAGGTTCGAGCACAAGTCGGTGGCCTGCTCCCTTGACGCGAACGGGCCGACCATCGCGCGGTAGTAGATGCCTTTTTCGCCCAGGTCGGCGCGGCGCACGATCGGCTCGCGCCCGCCTAGCAGGTTGGGGTACTTCGCTTGCAAGGCACGGAAGGAGGACTGTGCTTCCGCTTCGCTGCCTTGCGATGAAAGCTGCACCGCGTAACCCCCGCTGGATGCGACCGACGCAGCAGAGGCGGTTTCGTTTGCAACAGGCTTATTGAGCGGCACCGGATGGGCCGCCGCGGTACGCGCACCGGCCACTGGGGCGGACGCCGTATCGCTGGATGCGGGAACGAGCGAGAGCGGCCCATTCGTGTCGTTCCCCGCCGCTGGCTTGGCCACTTGCTGTTGGATTCCCGGTCGCATCGGAGGCTGTTGGCTTGCGGGCGGATTGGCCGCCGGCTCAGCGGAACTTGGCTGATCCGATCGGATCGAGACCGTGCGGATCTTTTTTGGCGCCGGAACCGCAGCCGTAGTCGATGGCGGCGTCGGCCAGGCAGGCGCGGCTGCAGAAGCGGCCGCCGCATTGACGCTCGGCGCGTTGGCGGGAGGAGCCGACGCGGTCGGCGGGCTGTCTACGCGCGCCCCAGGCGCAGGCTGCACCGAAACGGAACTAGGCGGGAAGGCAACAGCGCCTCCGGGAGGCGGCGCCGGCGGATCGGGGAAGATTGGGACGGTCGATACTGCGCGCGGCCGTGCGCTCACAGGTGCTGGTACATCGACCGGCTGCTCCTCGCGCGACACGAGCCGTTCGCCCGAGCCTGCGCGATTCGCCTCCGCTTGACGGGAAACGCCCCCTTGTGAGGTGGTCCCAGTGGGTACGATCTTATTCGGCCCGCCCTCGGCCCTTATGATCGGCGGCAGCGATGGCAGCATCGGTCCGCCAAACATCGTCCAATAGGCGAATGCGCCAGCCGTGCCGAGCACCGCCAAGCCAAATACAGCTGCTACAAAAATGAAGCCGCCCCGCCGGCGGGTAATTGGATACTCGTCGTACTCCTCGCCATAGGCATCATCGCCCGAAAGATCGTGTGCTTCATTTTCGTATTCGTCGTAGTGGCTGTCGCGGCCGTATGACGACGCTTCCACATCTGCGCCATCGGAATGCGCGCCGGTTTCGGTGTCATCGCCGACACCGCGTAAATCATCAGCCGCTATAGTCGGCGGAGACGTATCGTCATACCGAGAGGAGCGAGAATGGTATGAAGAAGCGTCGGCGCGGGGCGACGGCTCATAGCGGTCATCGTTTCGCGGGTTGTAGCGCGGCTCAAATTCTTCCTGGTCATTTGTTTGATCGGGCACTACTTCCCGAACAGCATGCGCCGCGGCGGGACTGGCCTGCGCGGCCTCATCGAATTCGTGCGGCCATCTCCTGGCCGCCGGCGTCGCCGGCTTGGCGTCTCGAGCCGATTCTTTCATTGGCGGGCTTTGCATCGGCACGCTTTGGCCAATAAGCCGAGCCAGTTCGGCAAGCGGATCGTCGGCAGGAGCGCGCGATGACGCTTCCCGCTTAAGTCCGGCAGCCAAGCCGCGGTACGAACGATGATTGCTTTCAGCCATAAGGTTCGCCTCGTATCAGGCGTATACGCGGTACAAAAGCTCGAAACCTCGACCCGTATCAGCCGCTTGCGACTTTCGAGCGGCAGCGCCCGACCAGCGGAGCGGACAACTATCGCATCTCGTTTGGCGCCCCGACCCCCAGCAATGCCAAGCCCGACGCTAGGACAGTGGCAACCCCTTGAACCAGCACAAGCCGGGCCTCGGTTAGTTGTCGATCATTCTGGATAATGAAGCGTAAATGTGGCGATGCATTGCCGAGCGTCCAAAGTGCATGAAATTCACTCGCTAAGTCGAACAGATAAAAGGCAATTCTATGCGGTTCGTGCGCCATCGCCGCGCTGGCGACGATCCGCGGATAAAGGGCAATCTGGCGCATTAAAGCGAGTTCCGCCGGATCACTGAGCCGGGCAAGGTCGGCTATCCCAGTCAATTGCGCGATGTCTTGCGGAAAATCGGCAAACGTGGCGCGGGCATTGCGAAACACCGATTGCGCGCGCGCATGGCCGTACTGGACATAGAAGACCGGATTATCGCGGGATTGCTCAAGCACTTTGACAAGATCGAAGTCGAGCACGGCGTCGTTCTTACGAAATAGCATCATGAAGCGCACGGCGTCGCGGCCGACCTCGTCCACGACTTCGCGCAGCGTGACGAACTCTCCGGCCCGTTTGGACATTTTCACTGGTTCGCCGGCGCGCAGCAGTTTGACCAACTGAACGACTTTGACGGCGAGTCCGACGCTTCGATCGCTCAGCGCGGCGACTGCAGCCTGCATGCGCTTGATATATCCGCCATGGTCGGCGCCCCATACGTCGATCAGTTCGCGAAACCCCCGTTCGAGTTTTGAACGGTGATAGGCGATGTCGGAAGCGAAGTAGGTGTAGGAGCCGTCCGACTTCTTCAGCGGACGATCGACGTCGTCGCCGAAGGCGGTCGAACGAAACAACATCTGTTCGCGATCTTCCCAATCGTCGGCCGGTGCTCCTTTCGGAGGCGGCAGGCGGCCTTCATAGACAAAGCCGCGCTGACGAAGCGATTCGATGGTCGCCCCGACTTGGTCCTCACTGCCCCAAATCAGCGAGCGCTCGGAAAAAAATACATCCGGCTTGACGTTCAGCGCGGCGAGATCGGCGCGGATGATGGCCATCATCATCATAACCGCTTTGTCGCGGATGAGCGGCAGCCAGCTCACCTCCGATTGCTTGGCGAGACTATCGCCGTATTCGGCCGCGAGTGCAGCGCCGACCGGCTTGAGATAATCGCCCGGATAAAGTCCTTCAGGGATCGCGCCGATGTTTTCGCCAAGCGCCTCGCGATAGCGAAGGAACGCAGAACGCGCGAGAAGATCGACCTGCACGCCGGCGTCGTTGATGTAATATTCGCGCGTCACTTTAAAGCCGCTGAACACCAGCAGATTGGCAAGCGCATCGCCAAATACCGCGCCGCGGCAATGGCCGATATGCATCGGTCCGGTCGGATTGGCCGAAACGTATTCAACGTTTACGGGCGTGCCGGCACCGATACCGGTTCTGCCGTAATCGGCGCCGAGCTTCACGGCGGCTTGCAATGCGTCGATCCAGGCAGCCGGCCGCAGCGTAAGATTGATGAATCCGGGGCCAGCCACCTCAACTGCGGCCACAAGCGTGTCCGCGCGGAGTTTTTCCGCGATCATTTCGGCAAGTTCGCGCGGCTTGCGGTTGGCATCCTTCCCCAGCACCATGGCGGCGTTGGTTGCCATATCGCCGTGCGCGGCATCACGCGGCGGCTCCACAGTGACGCGCGATTGATCGATGCCTGACGGCAACGTGCCTGCCGCGATCAAAGCTTCGTTGGCGGCGCGAACGCGCTCCAGCATTTCGGCAAAAATGTTGTCTAGCGGCATTCGTGGCGTACGCGCATTTGAGTGGAACCGGCGTGGCGCGCCTAACGCAATTCCGGAGTCGAGTCAAAGAGCCGCGCGTGCTCGGCCAGCGCATAACGGTCCGTCATACCGGCAATAAAATCGGCGACATGCCGCGCCCGTGCGGCCTCATCGAGCCCGGCAAGGCTTTCGCTCCACTCCGCGGGCAAGTCCCGCGGCTGTGCGCTGTAACGTGCGAACAGGTCACGCACCACGCCTGCGGCTTGGTCCATTACTTTCATAACCCGGGCGTGGCGATACATGCCCGTCTTAAGGAAGCTTTTGATCGCGCGATCCGCCTCTCCTACGTCGTGCGAGAAGCTGCCGACCGGCGCAGCGGCGCGGCGCACCTCATCGGCCGACCGCGGCGCTAGCTTGGCGAGCCGGCTGGCACTCTCCGTCACTACATCATCGATCAGTAAGCCAATCAGCTGGCGAATAAGTTCATGCGCCAGCCGGACGCCGTCCAGGCCCGGATAGGCGGCGCGTATTTTGCCGATAATCCCGCCTGGCAACGGCACCGCAGCAATATCGTCGAGCCGAAACAGTTTCGCGCGCAAGCCATCGTCGATGTCGTGCGCGTCGTAGGCGATGTCGTCGGCAACCGCGGCGACTTGCGCCTCCGCGCTGGCGAAGCTCCAGAGCTGAAGATCGTGCAGCCGGCAGTAATCGCGAATTGGCGTTGGAACGCCATGTTGGCGATAGCGGGCGAGCGGCGTGCCGTCGCGAGCGGTGAGCGGGCCGTTGTGCTTGACCAGACCTTCGAGTGTCTCCCAGGTCAGATTCAAACCATCAAAGTCAGGGTAGTGGCGCTCGAGCGCGGTCACCACGCGCAATGTTTGCGCATTGTGATCGAAACCGCCGAACGCCGACAAGCAAGCATCCAGCGCGCGCTCGCCGGCGTGGCCGAATGGCGGGTCGCCGAGGTCGTGCGCGAGCGCCAGCGCCTCGGCCAAATCCTCATCGAGCCGCAACCGCCGCGCTAGCGCTCGGGCAATCTGGGCGACTTCAAGCGTATGGGTGAGCCGCGTGCGGTAATGGTCGCCTTCATCAAAAACGAACACCTGGGTTTTGTGCTTGAGCCGACGGAAGGCCGTGGCGTGGATGATGCGGTCACAATCGCGGCGAAAGGCGCTGCGCGTCTTGCTCGCCGGCTCGACATGCAGTCGGCCGCGGCTGCGTTCCGGATCGCATGCATAGGGGGCACGGGAAATGTTCGATCCCATTGTCTGCACCGCGCCCAGCGGCGGCCTGGCGGCGATTGACCTTCGGTTCCGCCGCACTTAACTATCGTGTTGCCACGGTTGCAATCGGGTGATTGCGATTTGGAGATAAAATGACTGTCAATGTCACGGTAACCGAGCGTGCCGCGCGGCGGATCGGCGAAATCCTGCGTCAGGAACCGGCCGGCACGATGTTGCGCGTCAGCGTCGAAGGCGGCGGCTGCTCGGGTTTTCAATATAAATTCGACACCGAACGCGAGCGCACTGAGGACGACATCGTCATCGAAAAGAGCGGCGCAACGGTACTGATCGACCCGACCTCGCTCAATTACATGGTCGGCTCCGAGATCGATTTCGTCGATGACCTCATCGGTTCGTCGTTCAAGGTCAACAACCCAAAAGCGACAGCGTCGTGCGGCTGCGGTACGAGCTTCGCGCTCTAGTTAGAACAAGCGCAAACCTCCGTGCGAATTGCCACCTGGAATGTGAATTCGATCAAGCAGCGGCTGGATTCCGCGGTGACCTGGCTGGCTAAGCGCAAGCCGGACATCGTCTGTCTGCAAGAAACCAAATGCGTTGACGACGCGTTTCCGCGCGAGCCGTTCGAGACACTCGGTTACAATGTCGCCGTGCACGGGCAGAAGGCATTCAATGGCGTAGCTCTGCTGTCGAAATTTCCGTTCGACGAAGTCAGCAACGGTCTGCCGGGCGACGATCAGGACGACCATGCCCGTTTCATAGAAGCGGTCGTCTCCACCGCGCGTGGCGCGATGCGCGTCGCCAGCCTTTATCTGCCGAATGGCAATCCACCGGAGACCGACAAATACACCTACAAGATCGGGTGGATGAAGCGCCTTTCCAGTTATGCGCGCGAACGCCTGCTCCTTGAAGAACCACTCGTCATGGCTGGAGACTACAACGTGATCCCGACTGCCGCGGACGCCCGCAATCCGCAAGTTTGGGTCAATGACGCTTTATTCTTGCCGCGCACGCGCGACGAATTCCGCGCTCTCGTCAATCTCGGGCTGACCGATGCGGTGCGCGCAATCAGTGACGATTCCGGTCTGTTTACGTTTTGGGATTATCAGGCCGGCGCCTGGCAAAAGAACAACGGCATTCGTATCGACCATCTTCTCTTATCGCCTGCAGCGGCGGACCGGCTCGGCAGCGCGGGCATCGATCGTCACGTCCGGACTTGGGAAAAGCCGTCCGATCACGTCCCCGTCTGGATCGATCTGGAAATCGAAGCGAAATAGCGACGCGCTTCACTACTCGCTAAAAACTAATCGCGTCGGCCTTTCAGCCAATCCTCAAGATAGACGAGCGCCATGGCGCGTTCGTCGTCGCTCGCGCGCTTGAACGCGCTGTCATAGACCGGCTTGACCCAGTTTTCGTCCGCGCCCGCGCAGTCGCGTCCGAGGATCAGCCACATCAGGCCACGCGCCGCCTGCCGCGGCACGACCTGCCCCTGGAACAGCATTTCGCCGAGCGCGACTTCGGCGCGGCAATGACCCTTGGTGGCCGCAAGCCGCAACCAGCGCGCCGCCTGATGCGGATCGCCCGGCGCGCCCAGATAGAGTCGTCCGAGTTCGTACTGCGCATCGGCATCGCCGAAATAAGTCGCCGCGTAGCCGAACATGTCGCGCGCACGCGCGCGATCCACCGTAATCTTCGAATTCGGTATCCCGGTCAGGTAGTAGTGCCCAAGCGCGACAAAGGCATTGGCGACGAACCGTGCTTGCGGTGTGCCGGGTGCTTCGTCGGGATGGCTGTTGGCGATTGCGCTGAAATAGTTGAAGGCGCGCAGGTCATCGCGCGGCACGCCATCGCCATCGGCATACATGCGGCCGAGTTTCCACTGCGCGACCGGCTGCCCCTGGTCAGCGGCATATTGGAGCGCCATCAGCGCGCTATTCTTATTCGGCACGCCCTCCGGTGGATGGGCGCTACCACGCAATCCGTCGGCTGGCGACAGCGCGGCGGTGCTTGGTGTGGTGGTGCCGTCAAATGCCAAAGCTGGCGTGGCGCCGAAAACACGGCGGATCGCGTCATTTGCGCGGTCGGCACCGACCACAATGCAAACGCCAAGGACGAGCCCGGCCAAGCTTACGCCGGTGGCGATGCGGTGGATGTTGCTAGACGTCCGCATAACACGCCGTCTCAGCTGCTGCGCCCGGATGAGTAAGTGCGCCGTGACGCGCCGAACCCACTTGCTGAGCGTACTTCCATAGATAGCCCGAGGTGAACTCTGACGGGCGCGGCTTCCATTCTTTGGCGCGGCCGTCCAGCTCAGCTTTACTCAGCTTGACGTCGAGCGTTCCCCGCTCGGCATCGAGCGTGATAATGTCGCCATCGCGAATGAGAGCGATCGGCCCGCCGACGGCCGCCTCTGGCCCGATATGGCCGACGCAGAAGCCGCGAGTGGCGCCGGAGAAGCGTCCGTCGGTAATGAGCGCAACCTTGCCGCCCATGCCCTGCCCATAAAGGGCCGCGGTCGTTGAAAGCATTTCCCGCATACCCGGTCCGCCCTTGGGGCCCTCGTAGCGGATGACCAACACGTCGCCTTCCTCGTATTGCCTGTTCTTGACCGCCTCAAAGCACGCTTCCTCGCCGTCGAAGCAGCGCGCCGGACCGAAAAACTGCAAGCGCTCCATGCCAGCCACCTTCACGATGGCGCCCTCGGGTGCGAGATTACCTTTCAGCCCGACCACGCCGCCGGTTGGCAGGATCGGCTTGTTGGCGGGCCAAACGACGGCCTGATCCGGATTCCACTTCACCGACTTAAGGTTCTCGGCGATGGTCCGGCCGGTAACGGTGATGCAGTCGCCATGCAGATAGCCATGGTCGAGCAGCGTCTTCATCAACAGCGGCACGCCGCCAGCTTCAAACATGTCTTTGGCGACATAGCGGCCGGACGGTTTTAAATCCGCGATATAAGGTGTCTTTTTCAGGACTTCGGCGACGTCGAACAGGTCGAATTTCACGCCGCATTCGTTGGCGATGGCCGGCAGATGCAATGCCGCATTGGTCGAGCCGCCGGTCGCCGCAACAACCGCCGCGGCATTTTCCAACGCTTTGCGCGTGACGATGTCGCGCGGCCGAATATTCTTGGCGATCAGATCCATGATCATTTCGCCGGCGAGCACGCAGAACTTGTCGCGGATCTCGTAGGGCGCGGGCGCACCGGCCGAATAGGGCAAAGCAAGGCCGATCGCCTCGGAGACGGTCGCCATTGTGTTGGCGGTGAATTGGGCGCCGCAGGCGCCAGCCGACGGACAGGCATTCTGCTCGAGGGTGTCCAGATCGCCGTCCGACATGGCGCCGATCGAGTGCTTGCCGACCGCCTCGTAGACATCCTGGATGGTCACCGGCATCCCCTTGAAGGTGCCCGGCAGGATCGAGCCGCCATAGATGTAGATCGACGGCACGTTGAGGCGGCACATCGCCATCATCATTCCCGGTTGCGACTTGTCGCAGCCGGCGACGCCAATCAGCGCGTCATAAGAGTGGCCGCGCACCGACAATTCCACCGAATCCGCAATTACTTCACGCGACGGCAAAGATGATTTCATGCCGGCATGGCCCATGGCGATGCCGTCGGTGACGGTGATGGTGCAGAATTCGCGGGGCGTACCGCCAGCCGACGCAACTCCAAGCTTGACCGCTTGGGCTTGTCGCATCAGCGCGATGTTGCATGGCGCCGCCTCATTCCAGCAGGTCGCGACCCCGACGAACGGCTGATGGATCTGCTCACGCGTCAGCCCCATCGCGTAATAGAAGGCGCGGTGCGGCGCCCGGTCGGGGCCCTCAGTAGCGTGGCGGCTGGGCAGCCGTAATTTCAAGTCGCTCTTGGCGTCCATCAAACTAAAGCGAGCCTAAAGGCTCCCTATTCGCCCCTCTCACCGGTCCAAAGCCTGCTCGCTTTTTCAGACCGGACATATCCACAACGGCTTTCAGGCCAAGTTGACCAGGACATTCGACCAAGACATTCAACCATCATGGACACGCCAGCCGCGCGGTCATGGATGTCGAAAAATCCTATGGCCAAAAAGCGGCGTTGGCTGCGAGTGCACTGCGGTAAGCTTAAATGTTCCCCCGCTGTGTCCGCGCGGCCACAGATTCAACGCGCTCGCGGCATTTTCGTTAGGCGACGATTTACCATCCGGCTTACGACTTGCGACGATGCGGGGGTGCCCAAACGCCTGACCAAAGCCTTCTTCCGACGCAGCGTGCATGAGGTTGCGCCCGACCTGATTGGCGCCACGCTGCTATTTAAGGGGGTGGGTGGCCGGATTGTTGAGGTCGAGGCCTACCACCACACCGATCCGGCGGCGCATAGCTTTCGCGGGCCGACCGCGCGCAATGCCGTGATGTTCGGGCCGCCCGGCTATGCCTATGTCTACCGCTCCTACGGTATCCACTGGTGCCTGAACCTGGTCTGCGAGCCGGCCGGCTCGGCCAGTGCGGTTCTCATCCGGGCCTTGGAGCCAACCGAGGGTTTGCCGCTGATGCGCCGCCGCCGCCGCGTGTCCGAGGTGCGGCTGGTCTGCGCCGGGCCAGGGCGGGTCGGCCAGGCGCTGGGGATTACCGTGACACACAATGGCCTGCCGTTGGACGAAGCGCCGTTCGCACTATTTGCGCGCGCTGGCGAGGTCGACATCATCGCCGGACCCCGGATCGGCATCACCAAGGCGGCAGAAAAGCCGTGGCGCTATGGTCTGAAGGGTTCGGCTTTTCTCAGCAAGCCGTTTCGGCCGCGCTAAATCCGAAGCCTGAACGCCGGATCGAAGCCGAGTTCGCTGCGGGCCTTAGCGATCGAGACCGTGCCGTCCTCCTCGGCGATGTTGTAGATTCCCGGTCGCCCGCGCGTAACCGCGATCAGCGCGGCATGCGCTGCGGCATCGACATGAAGCGCCGGCTTGCGGTGCGGCTCATTAGTCCAGGCGCCGGGACCGTAGAAAAACCCATAGCGCAGCAGGATCGCTTCCAGACCTGAGGTCAGGACCTGCCGTTCCATATCCGCGGCGCCACGCACCGTTTCCGCGCGAGGGCCATCGGCCAGATCGAACGGGTCGGCTTCGGTGGGAGACTCGACACCGGCGGTGTAGCCGAACGCGATGCTCTGCACGATAAAACGCCGCGCCGAGACGGCCTTCGCGGCAGCGATCAGGTTGCGCGTGCCTTCGGTACGAATACGCGCGTTGCGCGGATAGGACGCGGCAAGCTTCGCCTCATCGAAGACGTGCGGCAAGTCGGTCAATTGATGGATGACGATTTCAGGCGCGGCGCGCATCACGATTGCGTTGAGCGCATCAGCGTCGAACACGTCCACGACCACCGCGGCAATGCCAGCGGCTTCGAGTGCGCGTGCGTGCTCTGCACTGCGCGTCATCCCGGTGACGTGGTGACCAGCACCGAGGAGAAGCGGCGTCAATCGCCGGCCGATTACGCCGCTCGCGCCAGCGAGAAATATTTTCATATTCAGCTCACGCCGCACCACCTCACGCCGCACCTTCGAGCCGTTGCAAGGCTTCGGCGATCTTGGCTTTGCGCAGCTGCGCTTCCTCGCGCTTTTCTTTTTCCTCTTCGACGACTTCTTCAGGCGCGCGCGCCACGAAATTGGGATTGCCGAGCTTGGCCTCGACGCGCGCGATATCGGCGTCGCATTTCGCCATTTCCTTGGCGAGGCGCGCGCGTTCGGCGGCCAAGTCGATAACCCCTTGCAATGGCAGCGCCGCAATGTTGCCGCGCACCACGAGCTGCACCGCGCCTTTCGGCGGCACATCGGCAAAGGAAATCTCTCCGACGCGCGCGAGACGCTGGATAAATTCCGACCAGTGCCGGGCGCGGCTGGTGATTTCAGAGGAAGTGCCGGCAAGTACTAGCGGGAGTGATGTTGCCGGCGGGATGTTCATTTCAACGCGCGCCGAACGAATAGCCGTGACCAGATCGATCACCCAGCCGATCTCGGCTTCCGCTTTGGCGTCACCGATACCTTCGAGTGAAGGCCACTCGCTAAGAGCTAACGGCGAATCGCATTTCGATGACGTGGTGACGTGCCACAACTCTTCAGTGACAAACGGCATGAACGGATGCAGCAGCTTGAGAATCTGGTCGAGCGCCCACGTGGCGGCGGCGCGCGTTTCGTTCTTTGCAGCGGTGTCCGGCGCAGTGAGTACAGGCTTGATCAGTTCGAGATACCAGTCGCAATAGACGTTCCACACAAAGCGGTAGAGCGCGCCGGCCGCATCATTGAATTTGTAGGCCTCGATTGCTGACGTCACCTGGCGCGCCGTACTTGCCGTCTCGTGCGCGATCCAGCGGTTCAAGACTTCCTTCGAGTTGCGCGGATCGAATGCCGGATCGCGCGCACAGCCGTTGATCTCGGCAAAGCGCGCGGCGTTCCAGAGCTTGGTCGCGAAATTGCGATAACCCTCGACCCGCTGAGCCGACAGCTTGATGTCGCGGCCCTGCGCCGCCATGGCAGCGAGCGTGAAGCGCAAGGCGTCGGCGCCATACTCATCGATGACTGCCAAAGGATCGATGACGTTGCCCTTAGACTTCGACATCTTTTGCCCGCGCTCGTCGCGCACGAGCGCATGGATGTAAATGTCGCGGAACGGCACCTGCTTCATGAAATGCAGGCCTATCATCATCATGCGAGCGACCCAGAAGAAAATGATGTCGAAGCCGGTGACAAGCGTGCTGGTCGGATAGAACCTTTTCAGCTCCGGCGTTTCGTCTGGCCAGCCCAATGTCGAGAACGGCCACAGCGCCGATGAGAACCAGGTGTCGAGCACATCTTCGTCGCGCCTGATGTATTCACGCGCGAACCGATCGCGCCTTTCGGGATCGGCGGCAATTTTCTGGCCCTGCTCGGTCGCGATCTCTCCGATGTCGACGTAATGCGCGAGCGCGTCGGCGACTGCCTCGTCTTCGGACTCACCGACAAAAATCTTGCCACCGGGCCCATACCAAGCCGGAATCTGGTGACCCCACCAGATTTGCCGCGATATGCACCACGGCTGGATGTTTTCCATCCAATTGAAGAACGTCGCTTCCCATTGCGGCGGCACGAATATCGTCTTGCGCTCGCGCACCGCCGCCATCGCCGGCTGTGCGAGCGTTTTCGCGTCGACATACCATTGTTCGGTCAGATAAGGCTCAAGCACCGCGCCTGATCGATCGCCATGCGGCACGACATGCGCCGTCGCTTCAACCTTCTTGATCAGAGCGTGCGACTCAAGATTCTCGACGATTACCTTTCGCGCGAACTCTCGACTCTTGCCTTCCAGGGTGTCTAACAACGCCGGTTCGGGATGGGCGTCCTTTAGAAAAGACTCGTTGTTCTTAAGCGTCAGGCGCGCTTCGTCATCGAAGACGTTGATGAGCGGCAAACCGTGCCGGCGCCCGACCTCGAAATCGTTGAAGTCGTGCGCCGGCGTGATCTTCACCGCGCCCGAGCCTTTTTCCGGATCAGCATATTCATCGCCGATGACCGGAATGCGCCGACCGACCAGCGGCAGGATCGCGGTCTTGCCGATCAGGTGCTTGAGCCGCTCGTTATGCGGATGTACGGCGACGGCAACGTCGCCGAGCATGGTCTCCGGCCGCGTCGTCGCGACGACGATAAATTCGTCGCTGCCTTGAATCGGATATTTGATGTGCCAGAGCTGCCCCTTGGTCTCGACCTGCTGCACTTCCAGATCGGAGATCGCGGTCTTGAGCTTGGGATCCCAGTTGACGAGTCGCTTGTCTTTATAAATCAGACCCTCGCGGTACAGCGCGACGAACACCTTCATCACCGCGCGCGATAGCCCCTCATCCATCGTAAAACGCTCGCGCGACCAGTCGCAGGATGCGCCGAGCCGCTTGAGCTGGCTCGTGATCGTGCCGCCGGATTCCGCCTTCCACTCCCAGACACGCTTGATGAAGGCCTCGCGGCCCATTTCACGGCTCGACGGCTGTTTGCGCTCGGCGAGTTGGCGCTCGACCACGGCTTGGGTGGCGATTCCCGCATGATCCATGCCCGGCTGCCACAGCACGTCCTTGCCGCGCATGCGCTCGAAACGGCACAGAATGTCTTGCAGCGTGTTGTTGAGCGCATGGCCCATGTGCAGGGAGCCGGTGACATTGGGTGGCGGAATGACGATGCAATAGGGGGCGGCCTCGGCGCGTTCGGGCCTGCCGGCGCGGAACGCGCCGGCGTCCTCCCAGGCGGCGTAGATGCGGCCTTCAATTTCACGCGGTTGGTATCTGCTATCGATCATCGTCGTTTCGCTGCACCGGCAGACGCGCGGCCGGTGTAACTGTTCAATCTCGTCAAACGTGGGCTAGAAAGCCCGACCCGCCCAGAGTGTCAACGTGCACCCTCCGAATCCGATCATCCAGAGCCGAGCGGACAAATCGCCGACGCGATCCATCATCCTCTTGGCTGTGGCAGGCTTCGCCAGTCAGGCGCAGGTCCGGGTGATGGATTCGCTGCTGCCGCAAATCGCATCCGATCTGCGTACCACGATCGGCCTGGCGGCGATGGTGGTCACGGCCTATGCGGTCACGCACGGTTCGATCCAGCTCGTGATCGGTCCGATCAGCGACCGTTTCGGCAAATACCGAACCGTGGCGCTGACCTGCGCCATCGGCGCGGTGCTGGTGGCGGTCTGCGGAACGGTCAGCACGCTGCCGCAGCTCGCCTTGGCGCGTCTTGCCACCGGAGCGGCGGCCGGTTGGATCATTCCGATCTCAATGGCCTATGTCGGCGATGTCACGCCGCACGACCGTTTGCAGCAGATTCTCGGCCGCTACATTTCGGGGCAGATTCTTGGGCAGCTGTTCGGGCAGGCGGCCGGCGGCGTGCTTGGCGATCTGCTCGGCTGGCGCAACGTGTTCTTCGTGCTTGCCGGATTGTTCGCTTTGGCGACCGTTGGCTTGGTGTTCGAGCTCGCCGTCAATCCACAGACCCGCAAACACGGCAGCGGCGGCACGCGAAGTCTGCTTGGCGGCTACGCCGCGGTTCTGACAAATCCCTTCGCCCGCATTGTGCTGATTGCCGGCTTTCTTGAAGGCGCGTTGGCCTGGGGCGCCTTCGCTTATATCGGCGCCTATCTGCACCTGCGCTTCGGCCTAAGCTTCTCCTTGGTTGGCGGCGTGGTCGCGTGTTTCGGCATCGGCGGCCTGATTTATGCCGCGCTTGTTAAACTGTTTGTCCGCGGCCTCGGCCAGGCCGGTCTTGCGGTTACGGGCGGGATTGTTCTTGCGGCCGCTTATCTTGAATTGGCGCTTGGATCGCTGTGGTGGCTCGCCCCGATCGCGACGACGGCGATCGGGCTTGGCTTTTACATGCTGCACAACACGCTGCAGACCAATGCCACGCAGATGACCCCGCAAGCGCGCGGCACCGCGGTCGGCTTGTTCTCTTCGGCGCTTTATATCGGCCAGACCGCCGGCGTGGCGGTGGGCGCGCTCGTCATCGATCGCGCCGGCGCGGCGCCATTATTTCTCGCGGCCGCGGCCGCCCTCCCCGCGCTTGCCATCTGGTTTGTCAGCGCGTTGAAACGATTCCGGCGGGTGGCCTGACCATCCCGCCGGGGAAATCCCGTCATACTTTGACGAGCGGTACCTTAGGAACGATGCCGCCGCGCCGTGGCGGTGTGTCGTCGCCGCCGCCGGGCGGTTTACGCCTGGGCGAGGACCGGCGCTTGGCCTTGACGCGGCGCGGCTCCGGCAGCTTTTCCGGCCGCGGCTTCACCGGACCGTCCGGATAGTCGAAGCCGAGCTTGCTATTGCCCGCCTCGTCGGTAATGACGATGACGCGCACGTGTCCGCCACCTTTGAGCCGACCGAACAACACTTCTTCGGCCAGCGCCTTCTTGATGTGCTCCTGGATCACCCGCGCCATCGGCCGCGCGCCCATCAGTTCGTCATAGCCGTTGGCGATCAGCCACTTGGTCGCTTCGTCGGTGAGCTCGATCGTGACATCGCGGTCGGCGAGCTGCGCTTCGAGCTGCAGCACGAATTTCTCGACCACCATGGCGATGATCTCAGGCGACAGATGCGCAAAGGTGATGATCGCGTCGAGCCGATTGCGGAATTCCGGCGCGAACAGCCGCGTGATCGCCTCCATGTCGTCGCCTTCGCGCTTGGTTCGCGTGAAACCGAACGCGGCGCGCGCCATATCCGAGGCGCCGGCATTGGTCGTCATGATTAAAATGACGTTGCGGAAATCGACCTGCTTGCCGTTGTGATCCGTGAGCTTGCCGTGATCCATGATTTGCAACAGCACGTTGAACAGATCCGG
>DASZCJ010000066.1:0-8605 GCA_035943155.1 Xanthobacteraceae bacterium
TGACAATCCGGAATCACACGACCGCGACGGGCGCCAAAGCGTCAATATCGGCGACGACATCGATCACAACGGGACGTTGCGCGGCGAGCGCCTGCGCGAGCGCCGCCGGAAAAGCGGACGCTTGCTCCACGCGGATGCCGAGCGCGCCCATGTCCTGGGCGATGCGTGCGAAATCGGTCTTGCGGAAGGTCCATAATTCGCGCGCCTTCTCCGTCTGCTTGCCGCCATAGACGCGATCGAAGCCGCGTTTTGATTGATTTCCACCGGAATTGTTGTTGACCACGGTCACCGCATTGATGTTCCACCGCGCCGCGGTCTCCACTTCGGCGATGTGGTACCAGAACCCGGCGTCGCCGGTAAACGTAACGACCGGCCGGTCGGGACAGGCGCATTTGGCGCCGAGCCCGGCTGGGAAAGCCCAACCCAAGTGCCCGGCGCTGCGCATATAGCTTTGCCGCGCCGAAGTTAGATCGAACATGCCGCCCATCCACATGCCGGCATGTCCGGTGTCGACGACGACGATGGCATCCTCGGGCACGTGCCGCGTGAGTTCATGGCACAGCCGCTCCGGCCGGATCGGCACCGCCTCCGAGGTAAGCGCCGGCTGATATTTCTCGCGCCAGGCGCGGCAGATCGTTTGCACTTCGCCGATCCAGTTTTTGCGTTTCGCCGTACCACCGCGATCCGCATGCGCCAGCCTGCGCGCCAGGATCGTCTTGGCGTCGCCATTGACCGCGGCGCGCAGCGGATAATTGCGGCCCAGCGCCTCCGGGTCGATGTCGATCTGAATTGCCGGCGTGCCGATCTGCGGCACCGCCCAGAAATGCGTCGTCATACCGCCGGTTTCGGTGCCGATGAAAACGACCAGATCGGCGGCATTGACCACCCGGTTCGCACTCTCGCGCGAATAAGTGCCGACCACGCCGACCGACAGCGGATGATTGCCGGCAATTGCATCCTTGCCATTGAGCGACGTAGCGACCGGGATCTGTAGGGCTTCGGCGAGCGCGACGAGCTCGGATGCCGCGCCGGACGCGCGCACACCGCCACCGGCGACGATTACCGGCCGCGCCGCGTCTTGCAGGATCGTCAGCGCCGCGCGGAGACTCATCTCGTCAGGTTCGGGGCGAAACGGGGGCACGCGGGCAAATTGCGGCTCGACCAGCGGCTCCATATCTGCTTCCTCGGCGTCGACCTGACCTTCATTGCCGCGAAATTGCAGATGCACCGGGCCGGGGCAGCCGGTCACTGCCGTGCGAAATGCCTGCCGCACCATGTCGGGAAAGCGCGCTACGTCGTCGACGGTGGCGTTGAACTTGGTCACCGGCTCGAACGCCGGCATGTCGTCGATCTCCTGATAGACCTTGCGGAACTTGGTTTTCGGCTCGCGGCCGCCGGTCATGGCAATCACCGGCGCATGCGCGAGCCAGGCGTCGCGCAATCCCGCGGCGAGATTGAGCGCGCCGATCACCTGCGCCATGCAGACGCCCGGCTTGCCCGAGGCGCGGGCATAACCGTCCGCCATATAGGCGGCGGCTTTCTCGCCGTGCACATGCAGCCGCTTAATCTCGGTGCGGCGCTCGATTTCGGCGAAGGTCGTGCGCAACACCGCGGGCACGTGAAAGACATGGCTGACGCCATAGCCTTTGAGCATATCGGCAAGGCACTGCGCGCCGGTCATCTTGCGGTTGTGTCCGAGCAGCATGTGACGTCTCACTCGTCGCCTTTTTCCATATGGACCCTGATGCGACCGGGCTCCACGATCCACAGCTTGCCGTTTATTTGCTGAACCTCGGCTAGGGCGAGAAATTCACGCAGCCGAGAATGAAGACCCTGAAAAGAAGCTCTTCCACCTAATTCCAATATGATGATGCCCGCCGATCTCTTCGGTGGAAAACGTGACGCGTGCCCGAAATCGCGATCCAGCGTGATCAAAATCCGACGTTCGGACACGCATACCTGGAAAATCTGATCGTCAGAACTGCCTTGGAGACGCTCATCACGCACGGTCGCTACATCATGACCACTTTTGCGGAGAAGATTAGCGCACACTGATACCGATGTTCTCGTCAAGCTTGATCTTCACTCAGCCGGCTCCACCGGGACCGGAATCACGCGGTCGCGAGCAGCTTCGGCGCCATACGCGATTGCCGCCAAGATGTCGTCGTGGACCAAGTCTGGATATTCGGCCAAGAGTTCTGCTTCCGGCGTGCCAGCGGCCAGCAGGTCCAGGATCAAGGAAACCCAGATGCGGGTTCCCTTGATGCATGGCTTACCGCCGCATACCGCAGGATTGATGCTAATGCGCTCAAGTACATCTGGCATATCAAATACCTTTCGGTGGCCCGATTATCGTTTCTGTAAAAACAAGAGGCAATGGCGCGTCTGCGGTAATTAATCGTCAAACACCGCCACCGCGCGGATCGGCGAGCCGGTGCCTTCGCGCCATTTCAGCGGCAGACCGATGAACTGGAATTCACCCTGCCCGAGCAGCGATTCTAAATTGCACAGGCTCTCCATATGGGTGATGTCGAGCTCGAGGCAGGCTTTGTGAACGAGCGCATTGACTTTGCCTTCCGGCCCCGGCCGCATCGAGTCGATGCCGAAATGCACGATGCCTTGGCGGGCGAGCCAGTCGGTCGCCGCAACATTGACGCCGGGATTGTCGGTTGAATAGGCCGGCGTCGGAAAGGTGCGGGCGTGATGGCCGGTGCAAAGCAGCACCGTGCCTTTTTTCGGAATTGGCACACCGGCTTTTTTCACCGCCGCTTCGAGGTCCGCCGGCGCGATCTCGGCGCGCGGCGCGATATGGCGCAGATCGATGCAGATGCCGCGGACAATGCAATTCTCCAGCGGATATTTGTCGATCGGCGTGCCGGTCTTGCCGAAATGGCGCGGCGCGTCGATATGCGTGCCGCCGTGATCGGGCATAGAGAAAAACATCACGGCATTGCCCTGGACATTGCCGGAATCGACGAATGCCTCTTCGTGCGTCTTCCAGACGCCGTGGATGATCGGCGGCTGCCCCGGATAGGACGGCGTGCGGTGATAAAGCTCGCGGCTTAAATCGACGATGCGCATCGTCCCCCCTTAAACGCCGCGCGGCTCGCGCGCAGGCCTTATTCCGGCTTGAAATTCATCGCCACGCCGTTGATGCAATAGCGCAAGTGCGTCGGCGGCGGGCCGTCTTCGAATACGTGGCCAAGATGGCTGCCACAGCGGCTGCAATGCACTTCGGTGCGCATCATGCCGTAGCTCATATCGCTCGAGCTATCGACTGCGCCCGGCTCGGGATCATTGAAGCTCGGCCAGCCGGTGCCGCTCTCAAACTTGGTTTTCGAGACGAACAGCTTTTGTCCGCAGCCGGCGCAGTAGAACGCGCCGGCGCGCTTTTCGTAATTGAGTGCGCAACTGCCCGGCCGCTCGGTGCCATGCTCGCGCATGATGTGGTACTGCTCAGGCGTCAATATTTTGCGCCACTCCGCCTCGCTATGCGTGACGGGATAGGGTTTGGTCTCTAGGTTTCGGGTGGTCATGCCGGTGTGCCGTACTCGATATAGACAGTTGCAAACCTAATCTATGTACGGCAATGCGCAATCCCACCTCCCCCGGCCATAATCGCATCGCGCTGGCGGCTGTCGCCGGTGAGCTCGGTGTCATGTTTGTCGGTGCGATTTTGCCGACACCGCTCTATCCGCTTTACCGTGAGGCCTTTGGATTTTCGGCTGTCACGCTGACGCTGATCTATGCGACCTATGTCCTCGGCAATCTTGCGGCGCTCTTGGTCTTCGGCCGCCTCGCCGATCAGATCGGGCGGCGCGCCGCAAGCCTGCCGGCGATCACCATCGGCATTGCCAGCACGGTTGTGTTTGCCGCGGCACAAAGTACTGGATGGCTATTCGCAGCCCGCGGCTTGAGTGGATTCTCCACCGGCCTCGCCAGTGGCGCGGCGACGGCCTGGATTGCCGAACTTTATGCCGGGCGCGCCAGCGGCGGCGGCGCCCGCATCGCCTCGGCGGCAAATTTCTTCGGCTGCGCCGCCGGGCCGCTGCTCGGCGGTTTGTTGGCGCAATTTGCATTTGCGCCGCTGCGGCTTTGCTATTTCGTCTATCTGGTTCTGCTCTGCGGCGCTGCCGGCGCGATCTTTATGCCGCGCGAGACGGTGACGGAGCGAAAGCCGCTTGGCGACGTTGCACTTCGCCCGCGCATTGGCGTGCCGCAGCCCATCCGGCTGCAATTCGTGTCCCCGGCCGTGACCGGCTTTGCTACCTTCTCGCTGATCGGCTTCTATTCGGCGTTGATTCCGAGTCTCCTTGGCGAAAGCCTGCATCAATCGGCTCCGCTCGTCGCCGGCGGCATCGTGTGCGAACTATTTCTGGTTGCCGCGGTGGTTATCCTGACCAGCCGCAAGCTTGCTAGCCAAGCGGCGACGCTGACCGCCTTGCTGCTCTTGGTGCCGAGTGTGTGGATTGTCGTCGGAGCGGAGCTCGCGCACTCGCTGGCACTGCTTATTTTCGCAGCGGCGCTGGGCGGGCTCGCCGGCGGACTTGGTTATCGCGGCAGCCTCGAAGTGATCAACCGTATCGCGCCGGCCGACCGGCGCAGCGAAGTCGTTTCGAGTTACATGGTGGCGCTATTTGCCGGCAATTCGCTGCCCGTGATCGGCATCGGATTGCTCTCCGCCACCGCCAGCCCGCTTACTGCGCATGTAACCTTCGCCGCGGTGCTCACCGCGCTAGCGGGCGTCGCAATGCTGACCGGGATCAAATTCGCGCCACCTCCGAGCCGGCGGCGTAAGATCCCTGATCGGGCTTCGCCCGTCCGGGATGACGCTATCGCGTCATTTGATCGCCAGCGGATTGGTCGGTGAGCCAACCGCGCCGGTGATCGGGATCGCGGGCGCGACAAACATGAATTCGTAGACGCCGTCAGCGGCGCAGTCCTCGGCCAAGTCCTTGACGTAAAAAATCTCGCCCATGGTCATGCCCATGATCGGGATGGTGATCCAATGCCAGGGCTGATTGATGCCGCCCTCGGTATTGTTCGGCCGCACCTCGCAGCCCCACGTGTCGCTCGCAAGCGCGGCGAGCTGCGTGCGCGCGACGAACTCCAATGTTTCGAAGGCGAAGCCCGGGGCGTCGCCGCCGGGATAGCCATCCCAGCTCCCGGCTTTGAGGCAACGCTCCATCTGGCCGGTGCGCACGACGATGTAATCGCCGCGCTTGAACTCGATTTTCTGTTTCTTGGCGGTGCGATCGAAATCGTCGCAGGTGATGCCGTAGCCGTCGTCGAGGCAGTCTTTGCCCAGCGCGCGGGCGACGTCGAGAAACACGCCGCGGCCGACCATCTTGTCCTTGGTTTTCTCGATGCCGCATTTCTGCGCGCCGAACGACGATACTTCGCGGCAATCGTAGCCGTTCCACATATAGTTTTCATAAAACACGTGGCCGAGGCCGTCCCATTGCGTGCCGCATTGCAACGGCATCACCACCATGTCGTCGGCGGCACGAATGCCGCGCTTGTCGAGCACGCCGGCATAGGCATCGGTCCCGGTGCGCAGCATGGTGTGTAAGGGATTGATGCGGCCGAGCGCCGGATAACTGGTCTTGCCGCCCTGCGGCCCGTCATTGTCGAAATTGAGCGCCAGCGAAATCACCTTGCCCTTTTTAACGAGCCGCGCCGCGGCGACGATGTCGTCGGGTTGAGTATAGTTGAGCGTACCGATCTCGTCGGCGGGTCCCCATTTGCCCCAGTTCTTGTACTTCTCCGCCGCTTGGCGGAGATCGTCCCGCGTCACCTTGCGCCCGGCCATTTGCGTTCCCTGCCCTTTTGCTGGTGCGGCGGATGGAAGAAGAGTGCGCGCCGCTCGCCTGAAAGAGGTGGCGATGATAGCATTCTTGCGCGTCAGAGGAGGATGGCATGCGAACGGTCGCGGCTCGTCGTTTTGTCTTTTGCGCAAGCCTGGCGGTCGCCGCACTGCTCGCGGCAATGTTCGCCGCACTGTTTGCGGCGCCTGGCCGCGCCGCCGACAATTATCCGGATCACAAGGTCCGCGTCATTGTGCCATTCGCTGCGGGCGGCCCGACCGACGTGATCGGGCGCATGGTGGCCGAGCGCTTGTCCGATGCCTGGGGGCGGCAGCTCTATGTCGAGAACATGCCCGGCGCCGGCGGCAATCTCGGCGTCGAGGCCGCGGGTCGCGCGGTCCCGGATGGCTATACGATCGTCGTCGTCTCGACCGGCTTCATCATCAATCCGAGCATGTACAGCAAGATCGGTTATGATCCGGTCAAGGATTTCGCGCCGATTTCGCTAGTCGCCGCCTCGCCCAATGTCGTCACCGTGCATCCCTCCGTGCCAGCGAAAGATCTGAAAGAGCTAATCGCGCTGATCAAGGCCAATCCGGGTAAATACAGCTACGCGCAACCGGCCACCGGCTCGACCCCGCATCTCGCCGGCGAATTATTCAAGCAGACTTACAATCTCGATCTGGTGACGGTGCCGTTCAATGGGGCGCCGCTCGCCATCAACTCGACGTTGGGCAATCACACGCCGATCGCGTTCACCGCCCTGCCGCCGGCGATGGGCAACGTCAAGGACGGCAGCCTGCGCGGCATTGCGATACTGGCGAAGGAGCGATTGACGGCGCTGCCCGATCTTCCGACCAATGTCGAAGAAGGCGTGCCGGGCCTCGAAAGCGATACGCTGACCGGGATTCTGGCGCCGGCCGGAACGCCGAAAGCGGTCATCGACAAATGGAATGCGGCGATCGTCAAAATGGCCGCCGATCCGGAGACCCGAAAGAGGCTTGATACGCTCGGTTTCGTGCCGGTCGCCAACAGCCCCGACCAGTTCGCCGAGCGCATCAAGTTGGAAATGGCGCGCTGGGACAAAGTGGTGAAAGCCGCGGGCATCCACGTCGATTAAATCCCTCTCCCCTGCGGGAGAGGGTGCCCGAGGGGCGACCGCCCCGAGGGCGGGTGAGGGGCAACTTCCTGCAAATGAAAGACCCCTCACCCGGCTCGCATTTCGCTCAGCGCGATGCTCGCCACCCTCTCCCGCAAGGGGAGAGGAAACTCGCGAACATGGCAGATCGGAGTTCAAACGCATGCGCATCGTCGATATCCGCGAGACCAGCGTTCCGCTGAACTCCTCGCTCGCCAATTCGAGCATCGATTTTTCCGAAATGACCACCTCGGTGGTCGCGGTGATGACCGACGTCAAGCGCGACGGTGAGACGGTCTGCGGCTTCGCTTTCAACTCGACCGGACGCTATGCCTGCGGCGCGCAGATGCGGGCGCGGTTTATTCCGCGCATCCTCAACGCCGAGCCAGCCTCGCTCCTCAACGAGGCCGGCGATAATTTTGCGCCGGAAAAAATCCTCGCCGTCATGATGCGCAACGAGAAGTCCGGCGGTCACAGCGAACGCTCGATCGGTATCGGCACGATCGAAGTCGCGGTGTGGGACGCGGTCGCCAAGATCGCCGGCAAACCGCTGCATCGCTTGCTGGCCGAGCGCTACAACGGCGGCAAGGCGGCGGACAAGGTGTTCTGTTACGTCGGCGGCGGCTGGTACGCGCCCGGCAAGACGATCAAGCATCTCCAGGACAAGATGCGGGGCCATCTCGACGCCGGCTATACGATGGTGAAGATGAAAGTCGGCGGCATTCCGCTTGCCGACGATCTCAAACGCGTCGAGGCGGTAAAATCGATCCTACCGCGCGGCGGCAAGCTCGCGGTCGATGCCAATTCGAAATTCGGCCGCGACGAAGCGCTCGCTTATGCGCGCGGTCTCGCGCCGTTCGGGCTGCGCTGGTTCGAAGAGCCGTGCGATCCGCTCGATTTTGCGCTCTTGGCGGAAATCTCCGCGGCGTACGATCCGCCGCTATCGACCGGAGAGAATCTGTTTTCCACCCAGGATGTAGAAAACTTGGTCCGCTTCGGCGGACTGAAACCGCAGCGCAACGACGTTATTCAGGTCGATCCGCCGCAAGCCTACGGCATCGCGCAATATGCCCGCACGCTCGCGATGCTGGCGCGCCATCAATGGCCGCGCAGCCTGATGTTTCCGCATGGCGGCAATCAGATGTCGCTCGCCATCGCTGCCGGCTTCGGCCTCGGCGGCGCGGAATCCTATCCCGGCGTGTTTGGCGATTTCGGCGGCTTCGCCGACGATGCGCAGCTTGCGGACGGCTACATCACGCTGTCCCATCGGCCGGGCATCGGTTTTGAAGGCCAATCGCGGCTTTATCGCATCATGCGCGAGCTCGCGTCTTGAAACACGCGAGCCATCGACGCGCTAGAGCGGGATGAGACTTCATCGAATCGTCATCCCGCTCTAGCTTTTTATTTGCGCATGATCTTTTCCGAAAACCGGTAACCACTTTTCGGGATCATGCGTTTATTCCCCAGTCAGTCCCTTCTCGCGAATGACCGCGCGCCAGCGCGCGATCTCGTGGCGCAAATAAGCTTCGAATTGTTGCGGCGAGCTTGGCGCCGGCGTCGTGCCGGATTCACGCAGTTGCGCCCGCAGGTCAGGGTCCTTGAGCGCGGCGAGCATGGCGGCATTGAATTTGGCGATGACTGGCGCCGGCGTGGCGGGCCG
>DASZCJ010000067.1:0-7769 GCA_035943155.1 Xanthobacteraceae bacterium
TCGTCGGTGAGCGTCACGGCGTTGCGCTCTTGCGGCAAACATTCGCCCACGATCTTCAACCCGACCTGATGGTTGTAACGTTCCATCTCGTGCAGCAAGGCCTCGCCCCAAAGACCGCGCTTGGTTGCCTGCACGCCAGACCAAACAATGGGCAGCGGGCCCTGGCTCATGTAGGCGTAGCCGCCGAAAAAATCTTTGTCCTTGTCGTTGTAATTCCAATGCTCGGTGATGGCGAGCGAGGGCGGTCCTTTGTAGGAACGGATCTCCTGCTCCATCATGCCCCACACCGCCTGGTTCGATTGCACCATCAGATTTTTGCCGACGAGCCCCGAAGAGTTGGCGAGGCCATCGGGAAATCGGCTGCTGCGCGAATTAAGGAGCAACCGCGGCGTTTCGATCGCATAGCCGGCGACTACGACATTGCGGGCACGCTGAAAGCGCCAGCGGCCCTCACGGTGATAATGCACGCCCGTGGCGAGGCCCTGCGCATCGTGTTCGATGCGGCCGACCATTGCCAGATCGCGAATTTCCGCTCCGGCGGCGAGCGCCCGCGGCAGCCAAGTGACGAGCACGCTTTGCTTGGCATTGGTCGAGCACCCGATCACGCACATACCGCGATAGACACAAGGCGGAGAATGGCCGCGCGGCGCCGACACGGTCGCAAGCGGCGTCGGCGACCAGGGAATGCCTAGCGCTTCCGCGCCTTCGGCAAGCACCAGCGCCGCAGCATTGAGTTCATGCGGCCGATACGGATAGCGCGGCCGCTTCGGCCCCCACGGATAATTCACCGGGCCGGAAATCTTCAGCGCATTTTCGACCTCGGCGTAATAGGTCCACATTTCGTGCCAATCGAGCGGCCAATCGGCGCCATAGCCTAGTTTGCTTCGCGCCTTGAACCATTCGGGCCGAAAACGCAGCGACACCATCGCGAAATGCACGGTCGAGCCGCCGACCGATTTTCCCGAATTGTTGGCGCCCAATTGCACCGGGTTCTCGCCATCGACGATGCGCTCGTCGCTCCAATAGAGTTTGGCCTGGTGGAATTCGTCGGAGGCAAAATCCTCAAGCGGCCGCCAATAAGGACCGGCATCGAGCGCCACGACCGAGAAACCGTATTCGGCAAGCTTGCTGGCGAGCGTGCCGCCGCCGGCGCCGGTGCCGACGATCGCAAAATCAACCGGCTCATCGTCGGCGTATTCGCGCATCGGCACCCAGCCGCCGCGATGGAATACATCGGGGGCGCGGCCGCGGATCGCGCGCGGGCTGTTTTCGGGCTCAGCCGACACACGCGTTCTCCCGCCGCGCCTGTGCCTCGCGTCCGGCCTTGGCTTCCACCGCCTCCCAGGGATCGCGCCGGTCGAAATTCATCCGGACATAGCCGCGGGGACTGGCCGGGCCGCCGAAGCCGATCTCATTCCACGAAGTTGGATGCGAATAGTACAAGCTGACAATGTCGTGCAGCACCCGCTTCTTGAAAAAACTCTTGGCCGGCAGATCGCGCCAAGCCCGCTCGCGCACCGAACCTTCCTGGACAGTTTTGAGGATGCCGTCTTGCTCGAGCGGCCCGAGATCGTGAAAGCGACGGCCATGCCATGCCTCGGCTTCGGCGTCGAGCGCGACGAGGCCGCGTCGCCAGGCTTCGCGCATCGGCGGCAATTCGGCATAGCGATAACCGTCACCGCCATTCTTGTGCAGTTTATCGTCGAGCATGGCGGCAAGCGGCACCGGCCGCGGCGGCGCCGGCGCTGTCCGCGAGCACCGAGAATGCCAACATCGCGGCGCTGCTATTGAGCCGCCGGCCTGCAGTCTTGGTCAAATGCTGCCGCCGCCGGCGTTCCGCTGGCGAATAGCGATCGGCGAGCCGTACGAGCTCTTGAATGGGCGACTGTGGCGGCGGAACTGGCCTGGCGTTGGACCGGCGCGCAGCTTTGCGCGTCAGCTCTTTGGTTTTTGGCACCATCGGCGAACGGGCGGCGCGCACGACCAAGGCCGGCCGCACCAGGATCGTTGCCGCGGCGCCAGCGAGCGCCAAGTTGGCAACGACGTCGAGCGTGGATTGCAGCCGCGCCATCAGGCTTCTCCGTTCACCCGATAGCGCTCGGCGTCTTTTGCTTTAAAACCGAGCCCGTGACCTGGCCGGCCGAGATCCGGCTCGATCGCGCCGTCATGCGCAACCGGGGCGCCGTCGAATAGCATTTGCTCAATGCGGACGTGATCGTGAAACCACTCGAGATGACGCAAGCGCGGCATCGCGCAAGCGGCATGACGATGAATGGCGGGCGCGCAATGCGCCGACAGATCGATGTGGTGCGCCTCGCAGAGCGCGCCGATTTGCAGGAATCCGGTAACGCCGCCGCAGCGGGTCGCGTCAGCCTGCAACACATCGACCGCGGCCGCTTGCAGGAAGCGGCGCGCGTCGTCGCATGTATAAATGTATTCGCCGGCGGCGATCTCCATCCGGCCGGACGCGCGCTCGCGCATCAGCCGCAAGCCGGCCAAATCGTCGGAGCTGACCGGTTCCTCGAACCAGCGGATGTCCGCTTCCGCGCAAGCCGAAGCAAATGACAGCGCCTCTTTGACGGCGAAAGCGGTTGCGCTAATGAGTTTGGAACGGCGGGCTATGAGGGAAGTTCCGGCGGCGGGGACGGAATGAAATTATGTCGCGTTCCGCACGGACGACGGCGCACAGGCGCTACAGTCGCGCCGAAAGGGTAAAGCAGAAACCGCTTTCAGTTCGGGTGATTTTCGGTTTCAAAGCGGCGTCTGTTTTAATCCGCCGGCGCGATGAAACATGTGCACTGTGGCCGGACAGGCACAGCCATACCGTGCGAAAGTGAGGAATAATCGTATTCGTAAAACGTACGCACGTGACCAGCCAGCCGAACGCATAATATGATGCGGTCGACCATCACGAACTTCGTGTCGGGGTCTCTGGAAACCGCGAGTGCCACGATGACGGCAACCACGAAGGCACTCGCCGCAGCCGCCGTCGTGTTGATCGCGAGTGCCGGCGCTGGCTTTGCCGATGATGAGATTCAAATCTATAACGCCCAGATTGCCGCGGTCGGGCAATGGACCTTCGAACAGCATCTCAATTACACGTTTAATGGCCGCAAGCAGGCGGATTTTCCCGGCGGCTTGGTGCCGAACCACGCTCTCAACGGCACGCCCGAGTTTGCCTACGGAATGACCGACTGGTGGGAAATCGGTTTTTATATACCATTCGCCGTAAGCGGCAGCGGCGCCTTTTTTTCTAACGGTGCGAAGATTCGCACTCTCTTTGCCGTGCCGCACGCCGGCGAGCGAAATTTTTTCTATGGCGTGAATTTCGAGCTCAGCTACGAGACGTCGCCATTCTCGCAAACACGTTTTGCGTCCGAAATCCGGCCGATCGTCGGCGTGCGCAACAAGGAATGGGAGTTCATAGTCAATCCGATCGTCGACATTGGGCTCGGCGCACTCGGCGAGGCTGATTTCCTGCCGGCGGCCCGGCTCGCGCGCAATCTCGGTCAGGACCGTTTTGTCGGCGTCGAATATTACACCGACCTCGGCAAGATTGGAGACTTTCCGCCGTTCGAGCAGCAGCGGCATCAGATATTCGGCGTCACCGATTTCAAGCTCGGCGCGTTCGATATCGAACTTGGCCTCGGCTATGGCCTGACATCGGGTTCCGATCGTCTGGTCGCCAAAGCGATCATTGGCTATGATTTCCCAGTGCCCGGCGCCACAAGCCAATCGAGCAGCGGCAGCCTCAAGCAGCCGCTGACCATGAAGGCTCCGCCGCGGCAGGCCCCGGGGCTTTACTGACCAAGCCGCATCCGTTTCATTGCTGCATCCGTTCCATTGCTGCATCCGTTCCATTGCTGCATCCGTTCCATCGCACGAACCAGCGAAACTCCAATCATAGCCCTGACCGCGACACGATTCGCCATCGCACCCGAATCCTGTCCTCCAAGCGGATCGGATGCTAATTTGCCGCCATCGGGCCGCCGCCCGCGGACTTTGTGAGGCCGACATGAACAGCCCCAGTAGCTTGGATCCCAGCGCCATACTGGATCGCATACTTTCCGCCGCGGCACAGAATCTGCGGATCGAGAAGATATTGTTGCAGCTTGGCCTCGACCCGAGCAACGTCACGTTCGATGCCGTGGTCAACCGGCTTGTCGACGTCGGGCTTACCCACGTCACGCTGGCAAATATGCTAGCTTTGACCGGCGCGATATTTTTTGTCGCCACGCTCTTGGTGCGCACGATTGTGCCGCTGCGCGTCATCGGCATCATCAGTAACGTGTTCTTCATTGCCTATGGCGCGCTGGCTGGATCGATGGCGACTTTTTTCCTTTATCTGTTGTCGCTGCCGATCAACGCCATCCGGCTGCGCCAGATGCTCACCCTGGTCAAGAAGGCGCGAGTTTCCGCGCAAGGCGATCTATCGATGGATTGGCTGCGGCCGTTCATGATCCCGCGCAAATATCGCAAGGGCGATGTTTTGTTTCACAAAGGCGATCCCGCCAACGAGATGTTCTTGACCGTGACCGGAAAATTTCTCGTAAGCGAGATCGGCATCGAACTGCCGCCCGGACGCATGATGGGCGAGCTGGGTTTTGTCGACCCTAAGAACCGGCGCACCCAAACGGTGGAATGCATCGAGAACGGCGACGTTCTGACCATCACCTACGAAAAACTGCTCGAGCTCTATTTTCAGAACCCGGAATTTGGTTATTATTTTCTGCGGCTGACCACCGAGCGTCTCATGCAAAATATTTCGCGGCTCGAAGGCGTCAACGAGGCGAAAACGAAAGACATTGTCCGCTTGGAAGGTCTGCTTGCTGCCCGCCAAGTCGCGTCGCCGTAAAGCGCGCGCGCTCTAGAGTACCTGCCGGAATCCTGCCCGGCCGGCATTTATGAAATTCCTATAAGCCGATCCCCGTTCTTCTCTCGAATTCCTATGCGGCCAGTGAGAGATAATGGTCTCTGACTGGCCCCAGTGAGAGATAATGGTCTCTGACTGGCCGAAGCATTTCGGGCGGAGTTAACTAAAAATCCAGCGCAAGGTGCCGCCGAGTTTCTGCTGTTACCCAGGTTATTTGGAGCATTCCCATGATGGATATCGTGATGATGGCGCTCGCGGCCGGTTTCTTCGCTTTGTCGATTGCCTATGTCTACGCTTGCGAAGAGCTATGAGGAGATCGAGCCATGATTTTTGATTACTCGCTCGCCGCGCTCGTGACTGCCGGACTGCTGTTCTACTTGGTCTACGCTCTGCTCAGGCCCGAGCTGTTCTGAAGGACAATTCCCATGACCGTCATCGGGTGGGTCCAGATTCTGCTTTATTGCGCGATTCTCGTCGCGATCACGCCGGTGCTCGGCGCATACATGACGCGCGTGTTTAACGGCGAACGCAACTTCATGTCGCCGATCCTGCGCCCGGTCGAGATCGCGATCTACAAGTTGGCCGGCGTTGACGAGCGCCAAGAGCAGCACGCGGTGACCTACACCATCGGCATGTTGCTGTTCCATGTCGGCGGCTTTCTCATTCTGTATCTGTTGATGCGCCTGCAGGCCGCATTGCCATTCAATCCCGCCGAGCAGTCGGCAGTTGCCGAGGATCTGTCGTTCAACACGGCGATGAGTTTCATCACTAATACCAACTGGCAGAATTACGGCGGCGAAAGCACGATGTCCTACCTCGTGCAAATGCTCGGTCTGACGCATCAGAACTTTCTCTCGGCGGCGACCGGCATCGTACTCGCGGTGGGATTGATCCGCGGCTTTGCGCGGCATTCCGTGCGCACGGTGGGTAGCTTCTGGGTCGATGTCACGCGTTGCACGCTCTATATTCTGCTGCCGATTTGCGTGCCGTACGCGCTGTTCCTGGTCTGGCAGGGCATGCCGCAGACGCTCGGTCCCTATATCGACGCGACCACCCTAGAAGGTGCCAAGCAGTCGATCGCTGTCGGCCCGGTCGCCTCGCAAGTCGCCATCAAGATGCTCGGCACCAACGGCGGCGGCTTTTTCAATGCCAATGCGTCGCATCCGTTCGAAAATCCAACCGCGCTGTCGAACTACGTGCAGATCATTTCAATCTTTGCGCTTGGTGCAGCACTCACCAACGTGTTCGGCCGCATGATCGGCAACCAGAAGCAAGGCTGGGCCGTGCTTGCCGTGATGGGCGTATTGTTCATCGCCGGCGTCATCGCCTGCTACGCCGCCGAAGCGCATGGCAATGACGCGCTCAACGCGCTCGGACTGACCGGCGGCAATATGGAAGGCAAAGAGGTGCGTTTCGGCATCGTTGCCTCGGCGCTGTTCGCCGTTATCACCACCGCGGCGTCGTGCGGCGCGGTCAACGCCATGCACGACAGCTTCACCGCGCTCGGCGGCATTATCCCGCTGATCAACATCCAGCTCGGCGAAATCATCGTCGGCGGGGTCGGCTCCGGCATGTATGGCATGCTGCTGTTCGTCATTATTTCGATCTTCGTTGCCGGGCTGATGGTCGGCCGGACGCCGGAATATGTCGGCAAAAAGATCGAGGCCAAAGAAGTCAAGATGGCGATGCTCGCCATTCTTGTCCTGCCGCTGATGTATCTCGGCTGGACCGCGGTCGCGATGCTAGTGCCGTCCGCGGTTAGCGCAATGAATAATCCCGGTCCGCACGGCTTCACTGAAGTTCTCTACGCGTACACCTCGCAAACCGGCAATAACGGATCGGCCTTCGCGGGGATTAGCGGCAACACCCTGTTCTACAATCTGAGCGGCGCCATCGCGATGGGCGTCGGCCGCTTCTGGATGATCATTCCGACGATGATTATCGCTGGTTCGCTGGCCGGCAAGAAACTGGTGCCGGTCTCGGCGGGCACCTTCCCGACCACCGGCGGCCTGTTCGTCGGACTGGTCGTCGGGGTCATCCTCATCGTCGGCGGACTCACATTTTTCCCGGCGCTGGCGCTCGGCCCGATCGTCGAGCAGCTTTCGATCAATGCCGGCACGCTGTTCTCGTCAAATTAGGCTGCGGAGCGACGCCGATGGAAACCTCAACCCTGCGCAAGAGCCTGCCAGTATCGGCGCTGTTCGATCCGAAGATCGTCATACCGGCCATCGGCTCCGCTTTCGTGAAACTTGACCCGCGCACGCTGGTGAAAAATCCCGTCATGTTCGTGCTGGAAATCGTCACGGTGCTGACCACCGTGATTTTGATTCGCGATCTATTCACTGGTGGCGGGCACATCCTGTTCGAATTCCAGATCATCCTTTGGCTGTGGTTCACCGTGCTGTTCGCCAATTTCGCCGAGGCCGTTGCGGAGGGCCGCGGCAAGGCGCAGGCTGATACGTTGCGACGCCAGCGCACCGAGACTCAGGCCAAGCTTCTGATGGCCGCAGGCGATTCACAGAAGTATCGGCTAATTCCTTCGACCGACCTCAAGGTCGGCAACGTCGTTCTCGTTGAAGCCGGCGAAATGATTCCGTCGGATGGCGAGGTGATCGAAGGCATGGCTTCGGTGAACGAAGCGGCGATCACCGGTGAATCGGCGCCGGTCATCCGTGAATCGGGCGGTGACCGGTCAGCGGTCACTGGCGGCACGCAAGTGCTGTCCGATTGGATCCGCGTGCGCATCACCGCAGCGCCGGGCTCGACCTTCCTCGACCGCATGATCCGCCTGGTCGAAGGCGCCGAACGGCAGAAGACGCCCAACGAGATCGCCTTGAACATTCTTCTGATCGGTCTGACCATCATCTTCGTCTTCGCGACCGCAACGATCCCGAGC
>DASZCJ010000068.1:0-11743 GCA_035943155.1 Xanthobacteraceae bacterium
AGTACGATCTATGCGCTCCTGTTTGCCTGGTGGGTGGGCGCCATGACCTGCATCGTCGGCAGCCTGGAACAACAATCTGGCTGGCGATTGGCGGGGAGGATTGCCGGTCTGTGGGTCGCGTTGTTCGCAGCGAATATCGTGGTTCCGCATGCGCCGGTCTTTGTGCCGCCGGATTTTGATCCGCGCAGCGCCAATTGGTGGGAAACCGTATATGCGACCCAACGCGCGGAAAGTAAGCCGAGGGTTGGCGGCGAAATCGCGCAAATCGAAAGAATCCAGCCAAAGCTGCTCCACGAGCAATTCGCGCAATTGCCGCCTGCGCGCAGGGGCAAGGCGTCAGGCAAGGGCGAGGCCTCAGGCAAGGGCGAAACGAATCTCTATGTCCTGGCGCTGGCCGGTTGGGCCGAGCAGGACGTTTTCATCAAGGAGCTCGACGGCGGCTTGGAGGCGCTCGCCAGCGTGTTACCGATCAAGGGCCACACGGTGCGCCTGATCAATCACCGCGATACCGTGAAGAAGATTCCGCTTGCCAATTTTCCCAATTTTGCGGCGGCGGTGCACGCCATCGGCAACATTATGGATCGAGGCAACGACGTTTTGATTCTGCTCATGACTTCGCATGGCTATCGCGGCGGCTTTGCCTTGCAGTTGCCGGGCGACCAAGGCGTCCTGACGCCGCAACAGGTCGCCGCAACGCTCGACGGCGAGGCCATCAAGAATCGCGTAGTGATCGTTTCGGCGTGCTATTCAGGAATCTTTGTGCCGCCGCTGGCAAACGACAATACGATCGTGATGACCGCGGCCGATGCGGAGCACACGTCCTTCGGCTGCGCTCCCGAGCGCGACTGGACGTATTTCGGCGATGCCTTCTTCCATCACAGCCTGCACCCGGGCTCCGATTTCGAAAGCGCGTTCAATCAAGCCCGCATCCTGATCCATGGCTGGGAAACGATGGACCACGCGACGCCATCAAATCCGCAGGGCTCGTTTGGGCGGGCGCTCGTCGCAAAGCTCGCCCCGTTCTTTGCGACGAATCCGCGTCCATAGTCGCATGCGGAATTACCAGCATGTTTAAGCCACTTGCCGCGCCGCTGTCCAAGCCTTGAGCGATGCCCACAGCCGGCGATCGAGGCGAAAACGGTCGATCGGCGCTGCGGAATTGATCGCCCGAATCCGGCAAAGCCGCACCCCGGTCCATTGGAAGCCGCACTTCTCAAGCACGCGGCGCGACGCCGGATTGCTGACTCGGGCTCCGGATTGCAGCAGCTCATGGCCCAGCTCGCTAAAGGCGTAATCAATCACCGCGCGAACTGCCTCGGTCGCGTAGCCACATCCCCAAAAGGGAACGCCAAGCCAATAACCGAGTTCAGCGCCGTCTTGCCGCACATCGATGCCGCAGGCGCCGATTAGGGCGCCATTGAGAGTGATCGCGAATGTCGCGCTGTCGTTTTGTCGATTCGCCTGGGCAACGAACTGTTCCGCCTCATCCGCCGAATAAGGATGCGGAATACGTGCCGTGTTCTCGGCGACACGGCGGTCGCCAGCCAATTGCACGATCACGGGCACGTCGCGTTGGCACAATGCGCGCAGCACCAGCCGATCCGTTTTGAGCACGGGGATGCGGCGCGCGATTGCTTCTCGCGCCAAAACTGGCGTGAAGACAGGGCTTGGCACTTCTGTTGCGAGCGTCATCGCCTGGGCTCCTGCAAGAAACCGAAAGGGGAGCCGGCATGCCGGTCTCCCCTTTTTCGAACCCATTAGGCCCGCCGGTTCGACTGGATGCCGGCGGACTTACTGATGATCCACCGTGTTACTGCGCTGCGGCCTCACTCATCGGACGTACCGATACGAATACGCGGCCTTTGGTTTTGGTACGAAACTCGACTTTGCCGTTAATCAGGGCAAAGAGCGTGTGGTCTTTGCCGACCCCGACGTTGCGGCCGGGGTGCCATTTGGTGCCGCGCTGGCGCGCAATGATGTTGCCTGCCAGCACCTCTTCGCCGCCGAAAATCTTCAGCCCGAGCCGTTGTCCAGCGGAATCGCGGCCGTTGCGCGAGGATCCGCCTGCTTTTTTGTGTGCCATTTATCGGCCTCCGAAACTCACTTGCCTCTATCTAGACCGGATTCGTGACAAAAGCATCACCTGCCGATGTCACTTCTTTTTGCCTTTTGTCCTTGCCGGCTTTTTCTCCTTCGCCGGCGGCTTTGCTCTCGACTTTTCCCTTTTCGCCGCAGTTTTGCGCGCTGTCGGGGCCCCATCTTCGGCGGACGTTGCGGTGTCCGCAGCGCCGGCGGTCTGACCAGAAGCCGGCGCGGCCGGCGCGCGCTTCGGACGCGGCTGCGCCTGTTTGCTGGGCTTTTTGCCGTCCGTCAAAATCTCGGTGATGCGCAACAGCGTGAATTCCTGGCGATGGCCGATTTTGCGCCGCGAATTTTTGCGCCGGCGCTTTTTAAAAGCGATGATCTTCGGTTCGCGCGCTTGGTCGAGGACCTCGGCCGCGACGGTGGCACCCGCCACCGTGGGCGCGCCCAGTGTCACGCCCTCGCCGCCGACGACCAAAACCTCGCCGAACTCGACGATCTCGCCGGGCTCGCCCTTGACCTTGCCAACCTTGAGCACGTCTTCGGCCGCCACCCGGTATTGTTTGCCGCCCGTTTTAAATACCGCGAACATGTTTGTTCCTCTTCCAAACCTTGCTCGAGCAAGTCTGCCTCGAGCAAGTCTGCCTCGAGCAAGTCTCCCTCGAGCAACCCCGACGCTCGGGTCACCGCCCCGGACCGGATTCTTCCAGTCTGTTCTGCTGACGGTCGGCAGCGTAGCGGCGGAAATGGCCGCGTCGAACACGCCGATCGGCGCCGTTATGACCGGCCCGTAAACGCCTGTCAAGAAATGCAAACCGAGCGAGCCTCAACTGCCTGGCGCTTTCGCCGCGCCCAGCGGTGATGACCTCGATCCGCCGGCCGTGCTAAAGCGCGAGACACTGGCTTAGCCGCGTCTATCGGGAGAACGGCGATGACAGCAGGAAGGCTAGCGCTTTCGCGCCGCGCGCTGCTCGCGGCGGGACTGCCTGTGATCGCAATCGGGGCCGCGCGCGCTCAAATTGATGGCGAAAATTATCCCGAGCGCCAAGTCACCTTCATTGTGCCCTTTGCGCCAGCCGGCGGCACCGATATCCTCACCCGGCTTCTCGCCCAGAAACTCGAGGCGCGGTTTGGTAAATCATTCGTGGTGGAGAACCGGCCGGGGGCAGGGACGATTTTGGCCACCAATTATCTCGCGAAATCGCCGCCTGACGGCTACACGATCATGATGGCGGTGTCGTCGCTCGCTGCCGACGTGACGTTGTACAAAAGTCTGCCCTACGATCCGGGCAAAGACTTCGCGCTGGTTGCGCTAATCGCGCGTGTGCCGTTCTTGCTGGTCGTTAATCCCTCGTTGCCGGTGAACAGTATCGAGGATCTCATCAAGCTCGCCAAACAACGAACGCTCGGCTATGGCTCCGGCGGCGTCGGCGCCTTTCATCATTTGGCCGCGGCCCTATTCTCGAGCATGACAGGGATCAAGATGACCCACGTGCCTTATCGAGGCACGGCGCCCGCGCTCAATGACCTTATGGCCGGCTATATCCAGGTGATGTTTACCGACTACGGCCCGGCGTCGGCTTTAATCAGCAGCGGAAAGCTGCGCGCGCTTGCCGTGACAACAAAGATGCCGTTCGCCGTGCTGCCCGAGGTGCCCCCGCTCGCCGACGTCGGCGTGCCCGGCTTCGACGCCGCCGCATGGCAAGGCGTGATCGCACCGTCGCAGACGGCGCCAGCAATCGTTGCCCGACTCAACAGCGAACTCAATGCAGCGGTCGCCATGAACGACGTGCGCGCGCGGATGCGCGACATCGGCATGCTGCCGGTCGGCGCCGGTTCGCCCGAGGAGCTCGCGCAGTTTTTCCAATCCGAAATCGTGCGCTGGGGCAAGGTTGTCCAAGACGCCGGCATTGCCCGATCCGAGTAACGATTTGGCTGACGCGGCGCAAACAACCCAAACTCGCCGGCAGTTGCCCGTCGGTCACGAGATTTTTCTCGATCATGTCGGACACTATGTGCGCGATGCCGAGGCGGCCGGCCGCGCGCTGCGCCGCATCGGTTTTGCGCCGACACCGATCTCGATTCAATCGGATAAAGACCCGGCCTCAAGCGGTCTTATCGCCACCGGAACGGGCAACATCACGGCCATGTTCGCCCGCGGTTATATGGAAGTTTTGTTCAAAACCTCCGATTCGCCGCTGGTTCGCGAATTCGATGCCGCACTGGCGCGGCGCGCCGGACCGCACATCGTGGCTTTTTCGGTGGCCGATGCGGCGGCGGCGCGCGGGCGCCTAGCCGGCACCGGATTTCCGGTACGCGACCTCGTCCGCATGCAGCGTCCGGTCAATACCGAGAGCGGCCCCGACACTGCAGCTTTCACCATAGCGCGGGTCGAAGCGTCGACAATGCCGGAAGGCCGCATCCAAATATTGAGGCATCACACCGAGCACACGGTGTGGCAGCCGCGCTGGCTATCGCATCCAAACGGCGTTTGCGAACTCATCGACGTTGTTATTGCGGTCGGCGATGTCGAGGAGGCGGCGGCCCGGTTCACGCGATTTACCGGCCGGCCGGCGACACCGACGGCAGGCGGCGCGCTGATCCGGCTCGATCGGGGCGGCGTCTACCTCGTTAGTCATCACCGGGCGACTGAAAAATTGCCCGAGGTCCCGGTTACTTCGCTGCCGGTCATCATCGGCTACGCGCTTGGAGTGCAATCGCTGGCCGCCGCCGAGGAAGCGGTCGACGGCGCCGACCTCGAATGGCGCGCTATCGAAGACGGCATCGTCGCCACGTTCCCGACCGAATTGGGCGAAGGCGCCTGGTTTTTTGTCGAGCGGCCGGAGGCCTTGCCCTGGCGGCGCTAGAGCGTAGTTGCTTCAAATTGGATCGATCAGTGCTCCAGCATTCTGATGGAGCATGATCTTTTCGGAAAACCGGTTTCCACTTTTCCGGATCATGCTCTAAGCGCCGGCATTCGACAATTTGGCTTTTGCGCTCAGCATGCAATATTTGCGTGCATATTTGCAGAGCAAAACATCGAGACCGCCTTTGCATAGCCCGGCAGACGTCGAGACATCCTGGCCCGATGCGATTCATGCGCACTTTCGGCGCGTCGGCGTTCGTCAAGTCGGCTATGTGCCCGATGCCGGTCACAGCCGGCTGATCGCGCTGTGCCGCGACGACCCGCAGATCATCGACGTGGTGCTCACAACCGAGGAAGAGGGCGTCGGATTGGCGGCGGGCGCGGCGCTGGGGGGACAACGCGCGGCGCTACTGATGCAGTCCAGCGGCGTCGGCAATTGCATCAATATGTTTTCGCTCTTACGCAATTGCGGCTTCGGCTGCATCGTGCTTGTCACCATGCGTGGCGAGTTCGGCGAATTCAATCCATGGCAGGTGCCGATGGGCGCCATCACCGAGGACGTGCTGCGGCTCGCCGGTTTTCTCACCTATCGCTTCGACACCGCAGATGCCGTCGATGAGATTGTCGGCGCCGGATGTGACATGGCGTTCAACGGCAATCTTCAGATTGCGATCCTGCTATCGCAGCGGCTGATCGGCCCCAAGCAATGGACGCGGTAATGTTGGACCGCCGCGATTTCGTGCAACAACTTCTTGCCCATCGCGGCAATCTCCTGGTCGTGCCGGGGCTCGGCTCGGCAACCTACGATGTTGCCGCGGCCGGCGATCACCCGCTGAATTTTTATCTCTGGGGGGCTATGGGCGGCACCGCCATGATCGCGCTCGGCCTCGCGCTGGCGCGGCCCGAGCGGCGTGTGGTCGCGATTCCGGGTGACGGCGACATGCTGATGGGCCTGGGCAGCCTCGCCACGATCGGCGTCAAGCAGCCGAAAAATCTTGTGGTGGTGGTGCTCGATAACGCGCATTACGGCGAGACCGGCATGCAGCCGAGCCATACCGAGGCCGGCATCGATGTCACCGCATTGGCGCTTGCCTGCCGTTTCCGCCAAGCGCGTAGCGTGACGCGCATCGAGGAAACAGCGGAGGTACGGAAATTACTCCATAGCGGCGAAGGACCGATCCTGATCAACGCCAAAATCAAGCCCGACGACGTGCCGCGCGTGCTGCCACTGCGCGATGGTCATGCCATCAAAGAGCGATTCATCGCTGCCTTGAATGCGATTTGAACAGCAATCTAAAGCGCGATGCGATTTCGCGATCATACTCTAGCACTTGCGGAAAAACTTGTAGATCTCCGGGCGCTGCAGCCAGATCAATTGCCAGGTCAATCCACCATGCTCGTCGATCCATTTGCGGATGTCCTGCGGATAAATCTTTAGCAATGTATCTGTGACGAACGGAAAAGTGCCGGCATGGAACCCAAGCGCCGCATCCGGGGTGACGCAAATATTTTTACGCGGAAAATACCCGGTGAGTAGGGTGCACGCGGACGCGCAGATGCCGACGATACGGATATTGACCTTTTGCGCGGCGAGCTTTTCCCATTTCTCCTGGTAGAGATAGACAAAGCCGCCCTTATCGCCGGAAATTTCAATGGTTTCCGCACGCGCCGCGGGTCCGGCGGCAATCAGGACAGCCGCCAAAGCCACCTGCCAGAATTTCATTTTCAATGCCCCGCGCTTGTTGCTGCCGTTTTTGCCGCCTGTTTCACCGCCGCGACGATTTCCGGATAAGCGGCGCAACGGCACAGATTCCCCGACAAGTAATGCCGAATGTCCTCGTCGCTCGGATCCGGATGCTGCTCGAGCAATTGATGCGTCATCAGGACGAAGCCCGGCGTGCAGAATCCGCATTGAAATGCACCGCAATCGATAAAAGCCTGTTGTACGTTCGACAGGACCCCGTCGGCGTCGAGATGCTCCACGGTTGTGACCGCTTTGCCGTCGATCCAAACCGCAAAATAGAGGCAGCCAGATACCGCCTGTCCATCGACCAGCACCGTGCAGCAGCCGCACAAGCCTTGCCCGCAGCTTTCGCGGGCGCCAAATAGGCCGAAATCCTGCAACAATTCGACCAGATTGCGATGCGGCTCGATGTTCGTCGAGACCGGCTGGCCGTTGAGCGTGAAATTTATGATGCGTGCGTTCATCAGTCATCCTCGACGGACCGGCCGGCTTTGGCCCGCAACGCGCGGAGCACCGCTTCGGCAGTGATCGGCAGCTCCGAGATGCGTACACCCACGGCGTCATGAATGGCGTTGGCAATCGCTGGCGACACGCCGAACGTGCCGGTTTCGCCAAGTCCCTTGGCGCCGAATGGACCGGAATGCTCTTCGGCGACAACCAGTTCGTTTTCCATGGGCGGAATGTCGCCAATACCCGGAATCTTATAATCGGCCAGCGATGCATTGGTAACCTGACCGCCGTCGAGCTGCATGACCTCGGATAAAGTGAAGCCGAGCTGCATAATCGCCGCGCCTGATAATTGCGTGCGCGCCACGGCGGGATTGATCGGTTTACCGCAATCGGCGGCATTGATGAGCCGCACGACCCGCACGTGCCCGGTTTCGGTGTCGACCTCAACCTCGGCGGCGGCGCCGCCCACCATCCAGAACGGCGTGACGTTATCCGAAAGCCCGGTCTGCCGGTCCGGCGCCTTGTAGTTCGGGACGAAGCTCGCGCTGCCGATGACATTGCCCGCCTGCATGCCGTAGCGCTTCTTGAATATTTCCGCCGGCGGATAATTAGTGCCCTCTGGCAGCCCAGCTTCGGCGGCGAGCGCGCGCAATTTGGCGCAGGCATCCTCCGCCGCCAGCCGCACCGCATTGCCCATGTGATAGAGCGAGCGCGAGCCGAGCGTGCCCATGTCGTAGGGCGTGATATCGGTGTCCGGAGCGACCACCCGCACATCTTCGGCCCGCACGTCCAGTACCTCGCCGACGATCTGCGCGAAGGCGGTGTCGGCGCCCTGCCCCATGTCGACCGTGCTCTTGTAAAGATACACGCTGCCGTCTGCTGAGACATTTACCACCGCGACCGACGTCGTCGGCGAAATCGAAGCCTTAAGCCCGATCGCGATGCCCCGGCCGCGCCGCAGCGTAGCCGAGCCGCGGTCGAACGGCGCGTTCCAGCCGATGCGTCCGACCAGCGCTTCGAGCACCTCATCGATCGCGGCGTCTTGCAGCACCGTACCGCTCGCCTGCGGCCGGCCGTTGCGCAGGATGTTTTCGCGGCGGAACGCCACCGGATCCATGCCGAGTTCACGCGCAATCAGATCGGTGTGGCTTTCGTATCCCCAGACCAGCTGCGGGACGCCGAAGCCGCGCAACGCGCCGGCCGGCGTGCGGTTGGTATAGAGCGCGTAGGAATCGATGCTGACATTCTCGATGTCGTAGGGGCCGGCCGCGGTAAATCCGGATTTTTGCGTAACCCGCGGCCCGATATCGGCATAGGCGCCGCCGTTCCAATACACCTCGCAAGCCCGCGCGACGAGCCGGCCATCCTTGTCGACGCCGCTCTTGATGCGGAACGTCGTCGGATGCTTGGTGATCATGTAGAACTGCTCTTCCATGGTCAGCGCGATCTTGACGGGGCGCCGGACCAACATCGCCAGCGCAGCGACCAGAGCCTCGAGCTTGACGTAGACCTTCGAGCCATAGCCGCCGCCGAGATACGGCACTTTGACCCGGACGCGGTTTTCCGGCCAGCTGAACAGGCGCGCGATTTCAATGCGCACGAATGACGGCGTTTGATTCGACGTATGGATCGTCAGGCGCTCATCGCCTGGTTCGGCCAGCGCAACATGCGATTCAAACGGCAAATGCAGGCATTGCTGAGTCTTGAACGTGTGCTCGAAAATTCGATCGGCGCCGGCGAACGCTTTGTCCACATCGCCGCGCCGCAGATGATAATCGAGCGCGACATTGGTGCCTTTGCGGCCCTGTAAATGTTTCAGGTCGGCAAACGTGCCGGCCGGCCGCAGCACCTCATGCACCAGCGTATCCGGCGCCATCGCTGCGATCTCGTCGTAGACGGCGGGCAGCTCGTCATATTCGGCCGTGATCAGTTGCGCGGCTTGCTCGGCAATATGCGGATCGCTCGCCAGAACGGCGGCGACCGGCTCGCCGACATAGCGCACTTTTTCGAGCGCCAGAATCGGCTGATCGTGAAAGGCTGGGCCGTAATACGGCTCTGGAATGAGCTTGCGTATATCCTCGCCGGTAATAACGCGATGCACGCCGGGAAATGCCTGCGCAGCCGCGGTATCGATGCTGCGAATGCGTCCGTGCGGCACGGTCGAGCGGAAAACCTTGCCATGCAGCATGCCGGGCACGCGCAGGTTATGCGTATAGTCGGCGCGTCCGCTTACTTTGGCGCGCGCTTCAAGGCGCGGAAGCTCTCGACCGATCTGGTTCATTACTGCCGCAGTCCTGCGCCGCGATCGATTGCCTGCTGCACGGCGCGTCCAAGATAGACGCGAAGAAGTTCGCGTTTATAGCCGGCCGAACCATGCGCATCGGTGAGGATGATCGCCTCCTTGGCTGCGGCGTCGCCGGCGTGCCGCAACAGCCGATCGTCCACGCGGCCGCCATGCAGCACACGTTCGGCATCGGCCAAGCGCGTAACCTTCTCAGTCGCCGCGCTGACGATGACAATTGGATCGCGGATTGTGCCGTCGTTGAGCGCAAACGTTATGGCAATGCCCAGCGCCGGCCAGTCGTCGGCCGAACGCGCGGTGACTTTCACATAGGCGGCTTTGCGGCCCTCGAGCGGCGGCACCGTCACGGCGGTTATGAGCTCATTTCTTTCGAGCACAGTCTCGTAATAACCGGTGTAAAGATCGATGAGCGGTACTTCGCGCGTTCCTTTCGGCCCGGCGATGGTCACGCGGGCGGCTAGTGCCGCGAGCACCGGCGGCAGATCCATATGCGGGTCGCCGTGCGCGAGCGCGCCGCCGACGCGCGCAACATTGCGAACACGAGGATTGGAGAGCGTTCGCAGCGCGCGTTTGAGCACCGGCAGGTGCGCGGCCAAATTACGGTCGTGCTCGAGCTGGCTCAGGGTCGCCATGGCGCCGATGCGCAGTTCGCCGCTGCCGCTCACGGCAATGCGTGCATGCTCCGGTTCGAGGCGATGCAAGCTGACGAGACGCGTGGGCTGGAACACACCGGCTTTCATCATCAACATCAGCGCCGTGCCCCCGGCAACGGGCCGGATTGTCGTCTCCTGCGGATCGAGCATCGCGATCGCGGCTTGCAGCGAAGTCGGCTCGGCCATTTCGAACGCAATCATGCAAGAATTTCCATCGTTTCCGTCGTCTAATCCGCCGCCTTGGCTAACACGTGATCGGCAATTTCGGCGCGGGTGGCGACCCAGATGTCAGGGGACGACATCGCTTGCTCGACGATCTTCTCGTAAAAGTAGGCGCCGCGATGATGGCCAAAAATATGCGCGTGGCTGGTCACATCGATAATGCGAACCTCGTTACCGGCGCGCGCGATCTCGATCACCTCATTGTAGGACTCGAGCATCAAATGCGGCGGATGGCCGTACTTCATGGCGGGCATGACGTTGACGTCGTACGACAGTGGAATGGCCACGAGCCGATTGTTTCCATAATTGATGACATACGGAAGATCGACATTGAACACATCGCCATACCAGCGGTAACCGGCCTCGGCGAGGAGCTTGGCCGTAGACGGGTTCGACGTGCCGCGCGGCGACAGCCAGCCGCGCACCGGTTTTCCGGAGGCCTCGGCAAGAAGCTCGGTGCAGCGGGCGATGTTGCGCCGCTCCTCATCCTCAGACAGAAGCGCCGGGATCACATCCATGGCGTAAGAATGCGACAACACCTCGTGGCCGTATTTCGCAACGGCGCGCACCGTCGCGGGCGAGCGTTCCGCGATGATTGCGTTCACCATGACGCTCGCTTTGGCGCCGTGTCGCCCAAGTCCATCCATCAAACGGTGAATGCCGACCTCGACGCCGTAAGCGGCCCACGAGATCGCCATCGTGTCGAGCACGCCGGCCGGCAGCGGATTGCCCATCGGGCTGATGCCCGGCGCCTTGCCGTCCGACCAAGCTTCGAGACAGACGTTGAATACAACGGCAATACGTTTGCCGCCGGGCCATACCCAGTCCGGCCTTTTTTGCATTTGCGCCTCCGCCGGTCGGGAAAAATCGTGTCCTAGGCGCTGACATTGAACGCGGCGATCGCCGCCATGTTGACGAGCTGCGCATCGTTCGCGGAAAGCGGCACGATCTGCACAGAGCGGTCGAGGCCGACCAGCATGGGGCCGATAACGGTGGCTCCGCCAAGCTCCATCAGCATTTTGGTCGAGATCGAAGCGGAATGAAACGCCGGCATGATCAGCACGTTAGCGGGCCCGGAAAGTCGGCAGAACGGATAGGCTTCGCGCAATTCCATGTTCAGCGCGACATCGGCGGCCATTTCGCCGTCATACTCGAAATCGACGCGCTGCTCGTCGAGTAGCCGCACCGCTTCCTGCACCCGTTCCGAACGCTCGCCGGCCGGATGACCGAAAGTGGAGAATGCGAGCAGCGCGACGCGAGGCTCGTAGCCAAGGTTACGCGCCACCCGCGCCGCCTCGATCGTGATTTCGGCAAGATCGACGGCCCCGGGCATCTCGGTGACCGCGGTATCGGCAACCAGTACGGTGCGGCCGCGCGCCAGAACCATCGAGATGCCCATCACCCGGTGACCGGGCTTGGCATCG